>NZ_JARAYQ010000183.1:0-17897 GCF_033794505.1 Streptomyces sp. MB09-01
CCCCCGCCCCCCTCCGTCGAAGACCTTTACCGTGCCGCGGACCTGCGGGTCCGCGGCCCTGGAGGAGACATACCGATGACTGCCCCCACCCTGCCGGCGGCCGACCTCGCCGACCTGGCCGATCCGGCCGCCTACGACCTCACCGACCCGCAGACCTTCGAAGACAACGACCCGCACCAGCTGTGGCGGCCCTTCCGCGCGCACAACCCGGTCTTCTGGCACGCGGCCCGTGACGGCAAGCCCGGATTCTGGGTCCTCACCAAGTACGACGACATCATGACCGCCTACCGCGACAACAAGCGGTACACCTCCGAGCAGGGCAACGTGCTCAGCACCCTGCTGCTCGGCGAGGACTCCGCCGCGGGCAAGATGCTCGCCGTCACCGACGGCCCGCGCCACCGCGAGATCCGCAACCTGATGATGAAGTCCTTCTCGCCGCGCGTCCTGGCCCCGGTCGTGGAGAACGTCCAGAAGCTCACCGACCGCCTCATCTCCGAGGCCGTCGAGCAGGGCGAGGTGGACTTCGTCACCGCCGTCGCCGACCGGATCCCCATCCACAGCATCGGCGACCTCATGGGCATCCCCGCCGAGGACCGCGAGCAGCTCGTGGACTGGAACGCACAGACCCTGTCGCGGTACAGCGCCGACGACGGCGAAGAGGTCTCGCTGATGGCGCGCAACGAGATCGTGCTCTACATCTCCGGCCTGATGGCCGAGCGCCGCCGCAACCCCGGCGAGGACGTCCTCAGCACGCTGGCCACCGCCACGATCGACGGCGAGCCGCTCAGCGAGGAGGAGATCATCTACAACGCGTACAGCCTGATCCTGGGCGGCGACGAGTCGAGCCGGGCCACCGCCTCCGGCATCGTCCACGCCTTCAGCCAGTACGGGGACCAGTGGCGCCGGCTGAAGAACGCGGAGGTCACCCTGGAGAGCGCCACCGAGGAGGTCATGCGCTGGACCACTCCGACCATGCACTTCGGCCGGCACGCCCTGGTGGACATCCCGATCCGCGACCACGTCGTCAAGGCCGGTGAGATCGTCACCCTGTGGAACAGCTCGGCCAACTTCGACGAGGACGTCTTCGTCGACCCCTACACCTTCGACCTGGCGCGCACGCCCAACAAGCACGTCAGCTTCGGCCACGGACCGCACTTCTGCCTCGGCGCCTACCTGGGGCGTGTCCACATGATCTCCATGCTGGAGTCGCTGCGCACGCGGGTGGCCGACATCGAGCTGCTCGCCCCGCCCACCCGGCTCTTCTCCAACTTCGCCAACGGCCACGCCACCCTGAAGGTCCGCCTCACCGGCGAACGCTCGGCCTGATGGCCGTCCTGACGACGAGATCCTCGTCGTCAGGACCGAGCAGGCGGGAACGGCCTCGCGCCCATGGGGGACCAGGTGTTCTTCAGCCGGCATGCTCCTCGCCGGTGTGATGGTCACGGCCGCTTCTCCGGAACAGCCCGTCGCGGCTGCGAACAGTGCGACGAACAATTGTCCTCCGACTGTTCACCGTTGACACTGCAGAGCGTCGGCCCCTGCGGCGATGACCTCGGCGAGCCGGTTGGCGAAGGCCGCGTTGCAACCTCCGAGCCGGACGAAGCCGTGGCCGGCCACCGGACCGTCGTTGCACAGGGAGGGAAGGGTCAGGTCTGCGAGCGCGAGCGCCGCCTGGAGCTTGGTGACGGCCTCTTCGCCGGCCTGGTAGGCGGAATCCTGGCGCCGCTTGTACCTGGTTCGTTCGGCGTAGGTCATGTCGTAGGCCATGCTTGTGATCTCTCGTGCTAGGCGTGGGAGGTGCCGCGCCGGAGCGCGTCGTGGATCTGGTTCGGCCGGGTCGAGGGGTGGGCCCGGCCCGGTGCGCAGCCCCCGGGCACACGGCTCCCCTGGGCGCCGCAGCGCTGATCGCTCGTGCCGGCAGGTTCGCCGCGGATGCCGACGGCGGCGGCCGCCGTCCGTTTCCGGGCACGGTCATGCCCGTCGGTGCGTCGTTCGGATGTGCAGCAGCCACCGGATGGCCGGGGCGCGATGTGGTCTGACCTGGCGGGGAGCGGGTCCGGGCCCGGGCCGCGATGCGATGGTACAAGGAGGTGGACCGTCGGGCTGAGTGTGTGCACGGCCCGTGACTATCGGTTTCGATCTTCGTTTCAAAGGTGCAGGCGAGCACCCTTGTGAGGCGTGGGGAAGGAGCGGGTTGTCAAGGAAGTTAGCGGCTGTCACCACCCCCGCTCTTCGCGGTCGCCGCCCACGCAACGCCCGCCCCTCTCGCGCCGCGCTCCGTCGGCGCCCCTCTCGCGGGAGCTCACCGACTCGCGCCGAGCGGACGACCCGAGAACCCCGCGGCCCGCTGTCCACGCCGAGGACCGCAGCTCTGACCTGCGTTGCAGATGACACCGCCGCACGCCTACGGCCGTCATGCGCCGTACCCGAATCCACGACCGCCGGACGCAGAGCGGACGGCCTTCTTCTCCGCCACGGAGTAGCGGGGAGGGACACCGTCCTGGCCGCGCCCGGCCGTGGCCGCCTGCCCGAGCACCGAGGCGGGCGGGGTCCGGTGCCGTGGCGCAGCTTGGCGGGGCGGGCGCGTGAGTGTGATCTGGCGGACCAGCTGCTGGAAGCAGGCCAGCGCCGCGACCGCGGGAAGTGCGGACGACGTCCCGGCAGCGATCGTTCTCGGCGCCTGGGCCACGCACAGAAGCGTGGCCAGGGTCGAGAACAGCAGCACGATGGACCACGAATGCAGCGCGCGGCGCTGGTGCAGCGCGGATCTGAGGATGGACAGGGAAGCGACCATCCAGGGGCCGTAGATCAGCAGGGGCCACCAGCCGACCACTTCGCGGGCGGTGTGGACTCCGGCGCTGTGGCGCAGGGCGTCACAGATCACCAGCCCACTGAGGATGCTCACCACGGCGGCGATGACGGCGACCAGCACGGCGGTGAACAGGCTGCCCGTTCTCAGCAGGGTCACGACCGGCGACTTCGACGGGCTCCGGCGGTGCCCGCTGGAGGCCTGCTTGTGCTTCAGCCCCGCTACCAGGCCGAGGGCGCCGACCGTGTCACCGGCGTCGTCGAAGCCGACGCGGCCGAAGGGCTCCGCCTGCCCGGGCGTGGCGCTCTCCTGGAGGAGGATGGCGAGCTCTTCCGCCGGATCCCACGGCCGGTCCGGCTCACCGGGCCCGCCGAGCGGTTGCCCGGGGCCGTGGTGCTGTACGTGGTCCGGCCGGCACCAGAACGCGGTGGTGTCCGGCTGAGGATGGGGGCCGTGGATGTCTGGGTATCCGTACGGCTCAAACACGGGAGTTGCCGCCCGAGTGCTCGTCGACAGGCGCCGTGGACGGTGTGGTGCTCCCCGACCTCCGGTCGAACTCGACCTGGATCACGCTCATCGTACGGAGGAAGTCCTCAAAGATCGAGGACGAGTAGCTCAGATCGATCTCCCGGCTCTCGTGTTCCAGCGTTGCGTTCCCGGCCTCGCTGCACCCTGTTGCGCGTGGGGTGAAAGTCCACTTTCCGATCCGGGTGACCCCGGCGTGAAAGCTGCCTCCCTGTCCGCCTTCTTCCGCAGGCTTGCGGAAGAAGGCGGGGAGCTTTTCTGTTGTCATATTCCATAAACGCTGTCGGTCTTGGTCAGGGTGTGCGCCATCCGGGTGATGGTGGCAGATGAATAGCGCTGCCTGCCGTTTATCGGTTCTGCAAACACAACAAGAGTTCGGCAGCCACGCCCTGCCGCGCCGCCGCGCCGCAGCTCAAGGGGACGGTGAGCTGCAGGCCGGAGCGGGTCCCGAGTCCAGCGGACCCTCACCCCTGACATCCGGTCCGCCGCGACGGCAGACGGGTCACACGTATCCCCTCCTCTCGGCCGGCCGCCCCCGGCCGCCGTCTGATCATCAGTTGAAAGACTGAGATGCCAAGGCTGGGCCGATTGCTGCGCATGGCTGCAATCGGCAGGGAGGGCGCAACTCTGCATATGCCCTTGCGTTATGCCCCACGTTCGCCGGGGCCCCGGTCGTGTGTGCCCCTTGAATCATCAGCCTTCGAAAGGACCAGCCGTGGGAGACATCCTCCTGTGGATCGTGCTGATCTCCACCGCACTGGGCACAGGTTGCACTGCGCTGACGTCACCAGGAACTGGGCGTCTGTGGCGCGTGGACGCTCTTGAACTGAGGCGCCAACAACGCTTCAGGCATGTCCTGTCCCGTCATGTGGATGCCATCCGGCTGTCTCGCCAGGAAGCCGCGGCATCGGCGCGACCGGGAGAGGCGCCCGCAGGCGTCTCGGCCTGCGGGGGCGAGGATCCGTTCCGGGTCGTCCATGAGCCCTGTCGGCCACCCTTCGCGCACGACCTCTACGGCGGCGCCCCTCCCCGCCGCCGGCCGTCTCCACTCGCCGAATGACCACGGCTCCGAGGCGGGGCGTGTTGCGTGCCGATCCGGCGCTCCCGATCGAGCGCACCTGCTCGGAAGCATGGCCGATATTGCTGAATCTCTCCAAAACCCCGGCAATCCGCATGCGGTCGGCCGCATAAAAACCCCGGCAATCCGTACATTGCTGGCTCCGGCCGCGATATTAGGGCACGCTAAATTGGTTGCAGCCTTTCTCATTCCCGTTCGACGCACTTCCGTGCTAAGTGTTCGGGGAAATGGCGAGAGGTGTCAAGAATAAAAGAAATATCATCATTCTGTTTCTGGGGGGTCTCTGGTCGGCAATTCGCAAGGGGCTGCCACCCTTCCCCGGGGCGCCCTCCCGCAGCAAGGTCTATCCGTCCCACCGCGTGCGACCACGAGAAGGGTTGCGTGAGCATGGCCCCCTACGGTGACCGATCCGATCGAGGCCCCTGGGCAGCTGCCCGGCGCCGTGTCCGGCTGGCGGCAGTCCGGACGGCGAGCGCAGTGCGAGCGGCGCTGATGCGGGTGACACGCCGCCTCGCCGAAGTGGGCACGGCCGGCGCGGTCGGCTCGCCCCGGACCGGAATATGCTCGGCCCAGGTGCTTCAGGACGAATACAGGGCGGGCTTCTCCCTGCCCTCGCCTCGTCCGGCGAGGGCAGCGAGCGACCTGCACGGATGTCCGTGGTGCCTGTCCCTCGGGAACCCCGACGCACCCGGCCCGGCCCACCCCGCCGAGCACTGACGGAAACGGATCTGAGCCGGCCGTCGTGATCGATGTGCCCAGCCGCTGGCCGTAGGTACGGGCCGCCGGGTCAGCGGCCGCTGCCCACCAGCGAGGCGGCGGCGAAGGCGCGGAGGTCATCCGCGATCGCCCGGGCCACCTCGTGCTCGGAGGACTGGAGGTAGAAGTGGCCGCCCTCGAAGAAGCGGGCCGAGAAGGCGGCCGCCGTGTGCTCGCTCCACTGCAGCAGCCCCTCGCGCGGCACGTTGAAGTCCTGCGCTCCGGAGTACGCGTGCAGGGGGCAGGCGAGCCGGGAGCCCACGCCGCCCCGGTAGCTCTCCGCGGCCTTGAAATCGGCGCGCAGGGAGGGCAGGACTGCCGCCATCAGGTCCTTGTCGGCCAGCAGTTCCGGCGGGGTGCCGGCCAGATCGAAGATCGACGAGGCGAGCTCGTCGTCCTCCATGCGGGACAGGCCGCGGCTCAGGTGGATGGCGGCCGCGGGCCGGCCCGAGACGATCACGCCGATCGGCGCCCGCTCCGGGTGCAGGCGCTCCAGCCGCAGGGCCACCTCGTACGCCACGATCGAGCCCAGGCTGTGCCCGAACAGGGCGAGCGGCCGGTGCGCGCGGGGGAGCAGGGCCTCGACGATCCGGTCGGCCATCTCCCCGATGTCCTCGATGCAGCGCTCGCCCAACCGGTCCTGGCGGCCCGGGTACTGCACGTTGAGCACCTCGGCACTGTCGGACAGGGCCGCCGACAGGCTGTAGTAGCCCGTCGCCGATCCGCCCGCGTGCGGGAGGACGACCAGCGTCGGGGCTCCGGCCGGCGGCCGGTGGTAACTGCGCAGCCAGCCCGTCGGGTCGGAGCCCGAGCCGTAGGGTCGCTTCATCGCCGATCTCCGTTCTCCGCGGGCCCGTGGGACCCGGAGGCGTCCGAGGTGGTGCCCGCGAGCAGGTGCGGCCCGACGTCCGCGAGGGAGGCGCAGCCGGTGAGTGCCAGCGCCAGGCCGAGGTCGGTCAGCAGGCAGCGCAGGACGTGCTCGACGCCGTCCCGGCCGCCGAGCCCGAGCCCGTACACGTACGGCCTGCCGTAGAGGACGGCGTCCGCGCCCAGGGCCAGGGCCTTGACCACGTCACTGCCGGTCCGGACCCCCGAGTCCATCAGCACCGGTACGTCCGGGCCGACGGCCGTGCGCACCGCGGGCAGCGCGTCCAGGGCGGACACGCTGCCGTCGAGCTGGCGGCCGCCGTGCGTGGAGACGACCACGCCGTCCGCGCCGTGCTCCAGCGCCAGCCGGGCGTCGTCCGGATGCAGGACGCCCTTGACGAGCAGCGGCAGCCGGGTCAGCCCGCGCAGCCAGGCCAGGTCCGCCCAGGTGAGGGTCGGGTCGGTGGAGATCTGTGCCCAGCGCAGCACGGCCGCGGTGGCGTCCGTTCCGGCCGGCAGCCCCGCCAGGAACGCGGGATCGCTCGTGAAGTTGGCGATGCCCGTCCCGCGCAGGAACGGCGAGTAGCCGCTGTCGAGTTCGGCCGGACGGAAGCCGAGGTGGGTGGCGTCGACGGTGACCACGATCGCCGTGTAGCCGGCGGCCTCGGCGCGCCGTACCAGCGATTCGCCCACCGCCCGGTCCGAGGGCAGGTACAGCTGGAACCAGCGCCGGTGGTCGCCCGCCTGCTCGGCCACCTCCTCCAGCGTGCGGGAGGCGAAGGTCGACAAAACCAGCGGTACTCCGGCCGCCGCCGCGGCCCGCGCCGTGGCCGACTCGCCCTCGGGATGGGCCACCTGCTGTGCGGCCAGCGGCGCGAGCAGCAACGGCACGGGCAGCCGCTGCCCGAACAGCGTCACCGAGGTGTCGGTCCGGCGGGTGCCGCGCAGCATCCGCGGCACCAGCTGCCGGCGGTCGAAGGCCGCGCGGTTGGCCCGGCCGGTCGCGCCGGAGCCGGCGGTGCCGGCCACGTACGCGTAGCCCTCGGGGGACATCACCGCGCGGGCCGCGGCCTCCAGCGCGGTCGGGTCGGTCGGCAGGGCCGGGGTGCGGCCTTCGAGGCCGCCCAGCAGGATCTCCCGTACGAGGTCGGCGAGGGGCTCCTCGGCCGGCGCCGCGGCGGACGCCTCCGGGGGTACGGCGGGGGGCGCCGCGGCGAGCCGTGCCAGGTCCTCGCGGACGCAGTGGGTGAGCAGCGGCCCCGTCTCCCCGGGCCGTTCGACGAGCGAGAAGTGCCCGCCGGACAGCGTCACGACCGTGTGCCCGCTGCTGCCGTGCCGGGCCCACTCGGCCATCTGCTCCAGGGAGTTCTTGGGGTCGGACGCCGCCAGGAGCACGGTGAGGGGGGCCGCCACGGCTGCCCCGTCGGCGCAGCGGTAGCGCATCAGGGCCCGGTGGTCGGCGCGCAGCAGGCGCAGCACCTCGCCGACGATCTCCGGGTCCCGCAGCAGCGGTTCGGGGATGCCGCCGAGCCGCCGCAGCCCGGCGACGAGCTCCTCGTCGCCGACGCCGGTCAGGTCCGGCTCCTCCCAGTCCTGCGCCGGGGGGCGGGCCGCCGAGACGAACAGCCGGGCCACGGTGCCGCGTTCCTCCAGGAGCCGGGCCGTCTCGAAGGCCACGAGGGCCCCCAGGCTGTGACCGAGGAGGAACAGCGGCAGGTCGCAGTGGGCGGCGAGGGCCCCGGCCGCGCCCGCGGCGAGCTCGCCGATGTCCTCGGCGCAGGGTTCGGCGCGCCGGTCCTGGCGGCCGGGGTACTGGACGGCGAGCAGCTCGATGTCCTCGGGCAGCGCGGCCGACAACGCCGCGAAGGCGTTCGCGGCCCCGCCCGCGTGCGGGAAGCACACGAGGCGGGCGGTCGCGGACTCCCGGGCGTGGTAGGTGCGGATCCACCGGGAGGGGTCGACGGGCCTGTTCGCGGGCCCGGTCGACCGGGTGGCCCGGCCGGCCGGCGGAGCCGGCGCGGCCGTCGGGGTGTTGGTCATGCCCACGCGGAGTGATCCTCCTTCATAGAACCCAATTCGGTCAGCAGCTCGCGCAGCCGCTCGCTGACGACGGCGCTCTGCGCCTCGCTCAGCGGCCGGTCGGCGACCGCGGCCTCCAGCCGGGCGATGTCGGCGAGCAGCGCCACGGTGACGCCGGCGCCCGGGCCGGCAGCGGCCGTGGTGCCGGCCGTGCCCGAGGCCGGCTGCACGGTCTGCACCTCGGTCTGTTCTCCGGCCTGCTCCTCGGCGGCCGGTTCGGTGGTCGTCTCCGGGAGCTGTTCCCGCAGGTGGAGCACCAGTTCGGCCGGGGTCGGCCAGTCGTAGACGAACGTAGCGGGCAGTTTGACGCCCGTGGCGACGGCGAGCCGGTTGCGCAGCTCCACCGCCGTGAGCGAGTCGAAGCCCAGCCGGTCGAACGCCCCGTCCCGGTCCACCGCCGCGCCGGAGGCGTGCCCGAGGACGGCCGCGACCTCGTGGAGCACGGCGTCCAGCAGCCGGTCCCCGGTCAGCGAGGCCGCGGCGGTCTCCGCCTGCGCCGCCCCGGGCGCGGACCGCGCCCCCGCGGCGCCCGCCGGGGTGGGCACCAGGCTCCGCAGCAGGGCCGGCACGGCCGCGCCCTCCGCGATCCGAGCCCGCAGCCCGTCGAGGTTCCAGCGCGCGGCCACCGCCACCGGACGGTCGCGGCGCACCGCGGCGTCCAGCAGTTCGAGCCCGAGCTCCGAGGTGAGGGGAGCGACGCCCACCCGCGCCATGCGGGCGACGTCCGCGTCGGTGAGACCGGCGCCCATGCCACCGGCCCCCTCCCACAGGCCCCACACGACGGATACGCCGGGGCGGCCGACCGAACGCCGGTACTCCATCAGCCCGTCGAGGAACGCGTTGCCGGCCGCGTAGCCGGCCTGCCCCGGAGAGCTGAGCGTGCCCGCGAGGGAGGAGAAGACGACGAACGCGTCGAGCCCGAGGGGCTCGGTGAGCGCGTGCAGGTTGAGCGCCGCGTCCACCTTCGGACGCAGGGTCCGCTCCAGGCTCTCGGCCGTCATCGAGGTGAGCAGGCCGTCGTCCAGGACGCCCGCCGCGTGCACGACCCCGCCGAGGCGGACGCCGTCACCGGCCAGCCCGTCGAGGGCCGAGGCCAGCGCGGCCCGGTCGGCCGCGTCGCAGGGCACCGTACGGACGTCCGCGCCCAGGGCGCGCAGCTCGGCGATGTCCCGGGCGGCGTCCTCCCCGGGCAGCCCGCGTCCCATCAGGACCAGCTGCCGTATCCCGTGCTCCGCCACCAGATGGCGGGCGGCGAGCCGGCCCAGCCAGCCGAGACCGCCGGTGATCAGGACGGCCCGGGTGGTGTCCCAGCGCTCGTTCCCGTCGGCCAGGTCCAGGACCACCTTGCCGACGTGCCGGGCCTCGCTCAGGTAGCGGAAGGCATCGGGGGCCCGGCGCAGGTCCCAGGCCGCCACCGGCGGTGCCTGGAGCGCGCCCCGCTCGAACAGTCCGAGGAGGTCGGTGAAGATCTCCTGGATCCGGTCCGGCCCGGGATCGCGGACGTCGTACGTCCGGTACGTCACGCCGGGGTGCGCGTCGGCCACCTCGGCGGCGTCGCGGCGGTCGGTCTTGCCCATCTCCAGGAACCGCCCGCCGCGCGGCAGCAGCCGCAGCGAGGCGTCCGCGAACTCCCCGGCGAGGGAGTTGAGCACCACGTCGACGCCGGCGCCCCCGGTGGCGCAGAGGAAGGCCTCCTCGAAGTCCAGGGTGCGGGAGGAGGCGATGCGCCCGTCCGCGACCCCCGCGGCCCGCAGCGCGTCCCACTTGGCGGGGCTCGCCGTGGAGTACACCTCGGCGCCGAGGTGGCGGGCGATCTGGATCGCCGCCGTGCCGACGCCGCCGGCGCCCGCGTGCACGAGCACCGATTCGCCGGCGCGCAGGCCGGCCAGGTCCACCAGGCCGTAGTAGGCGGTCAGGTAGGTGACGGGAACCGCCGCGGCCTGTCGGAAGGACCAGCCCTCCGGGATCCGGCACACGAACCGGCGGTCGGTGACCGAGGTCGGGCCGATGCCGTAGAACAGGCCCATCACCCGGTCGCCGGGCTTCAGGTCGGTGACCCCGGGGCCCACTTCGAGGACGGTCCCGGCGCCCTCGCCGCCCTGCCCCGAACCGCCCGCGTGCCCGTCCACGGACGGCGGGATGACGCCGAGGGAGAGCAGGACGTCGCGGAAGTTCAGGCCGGCGACCCGCATCCGGATCCGCACCTGGCCCTCCTCGAGCGGTGCGGCCGCTTCCGGCCAGGGCTTGAGGGCGAGGTTCGCGAAGGTCCCCTTGGCCACGTAGTCGAGGTGCCAGTGCGGGGTGCCGGCGGGCGGCCGCAGCACGGTGTCCGCGTCCTGTGCGGCGAGCGAGGGACGGTAGGCGGTGCCGCCGCGCAGGGCGAGCTGCGGCTCACCCGTGGCGAGCGCGGCCGCCACGGCCCGCCGGGAGGCGGGGGTGCCGTCCTCGTCGAGGACCGTGAACCGGTCGGGGTGCTCGGCCTGCGCGGAGCGCAGCAGGCCCCACACCGCGCGGTGGGCGAGCTCGCCGGGGTGCTGCTCTCCGCCCAGCGTGACGGCGCCCCGGGTGAGGACCGCCAGCCGGGTGCCGGCCAGCCGCTCGTCCTCGACGAGGAGCCGGACCGTGTCGAGGACCTGGTGCAGGGCGGTGCGCACGGCCGCCCCGGCCCCGGCGTCCGGAGCCCCGCCGCCCGCGGAGGGCGGGCAGGGCAGGACGAGCAGCGCGGGGGCCCCGGCGCCCGCGGAGAGCGCGTCGGTCAGGGCCGGCAGGCCGGAAAGGGCCGCGCCGAGGCCCGGTCCGGCGCCGTCGAAGTCGCCGTCGCCTTCGTGCCCGTACGCGCCGAGCAGCGTCCAGCGGTGCGTCGCGGGGGCGGGCGGCAGTTCGGCCAGCTCCTCCCACGTCGGCAGCAGCAGTCCGTCGCGCGGTGCGTCGTGGGGGTGCACGGCCTGCGCCGGGAGCGGGCGCAGGGCCAGCGAGCCGATCGAGGCGACGGGGCGGCCCGCGCTGTCCGCGATGTCGATGCTCACCGCGTTCGCTCCGGACGGCGCGAGCCGGACCCGCAGGACCGCCCCGGCGGGGCCGTGGGTGCGGACGCCGGACCAGGCGTACGGAAGGAAGGTCCGCTCGCCGCCGCCGTCGCCCTCGTCGATCAGGCCGCCGAGCGCGATCGGGTGCAGGGCCGCGTCGAGCAGCGCCGGGTGCAGGCCGTAGGCGTCGGCGCCGGGCCGGCCCCCGTCCGGGAGCGCCACCTCGGCGAAGACCTCCGGCCCGCGCCGCCACACGGCGCGCACGCCGCGGAAGGCGGGCCCGTAGGAGAGGCCCTTGGCGCCGAGCGCGGCGTAGAGCTCCGAGACCGGTGCGGAGAGCGGCTCGGCGCCCTCCGGCGGCCACACCGGGGCCAGGTCCGCGGCCCGCTCCGGCGCCGGACCGGAGGCGTCGGGGAGGACCGAGCCCCGGGCGTTGCGGGACCAGCCCTGCCCGTCGGTCTCGTCCTCGGGACGGGAGTGGACGGCGACGGCCCGGCTGCCGGAGCCGTCCGCGGCGGCCAGGGACACCCGCAGCCGGACCTCCCCCTCCTCCGGGACGACCAGCGGTGCCTCCAGGAGGAGTTCCTCGACCAGGTCGCAGCCCGCCTCGCGGGCGGCGCAGGTCACCAGGTCGAGCAGCGCGGTGCCGGGCAGCAGCACCCGCCCGCCGACGCGGTGGTCGGCCAGCCACGGGTGGCGCGCCAGGGAGAGCCGGCCGGTCAGCAGCAGGCCGCCGCTGTCGGGAAGTTCGGTGGAGGCGGTCAGCAGCGGATGCCCGACGGCGCTGAGTCCCGCGGAGCTCACGTCCCCGCTCCCGGCCGGCATTTCGATCCAGTACGGCCGGTGCTGGAAGGCGTACGTGGGCAGCTCCACCCGGCGCGCCCCGCGCCCGGCGAACACGGCGGCCCAGTCGACGTCACCGCCGCAGGCGTGCATCCGCGCCACCGCCGTGAGCAGCGCGGTCACCTCCGGCAGGCGCCGCCGCAGCGCGGGGATCAGCGTGTGGCCCGCGGAGCGGCCCGGGTCCGCCTCCTCCAGGCAGTCGGCGGCCATCGAGGTCAGGTCGGTGCCCGGCCCCACCTCCACGAAGCGGGCGCAGCCCAGCTCTGCGAGGGCGCCGACACCGTCCTGGAAGCGGACGGTGCGGCGCGCGTGCCGGACCCAGTACTCCGGGTCCGCGAGCTCGTCCGCGCCCGCGGGCCGGCCCGTCAGGTCCGAGACGAAGGTGAGCTGCGGCTCCTTGAACGTCAGCCGCGTGACCACGGCCCGCAGCTCCGCCATCGCCGGTTCCATCAGCGGCGAGTGGAAGGCGTGGCTGACGCGCAGCCAGGTGGCCTTCCCGCCGGCCGCCTCGAAGTCCGCGACCACGGCGGCCAGGGCCTCCCGGTCACCCGAGAGCACCGTGGCGGCCGGCCCGTTCACGGCCGCGAGGGAGACCAGCTCCTCGTGCCCCGCGTGCCCCGCGTGCCCCGCGAGCAGGGCCGTCGCCTGCTCCTCGGAGGCGCGTAGGGCCACCATCGCTCCGCCCGGCGGCAGGTGCTGCATGATCCGGCCGCGTGCGGCCGCCAGCTCTGCGGCGTCCGCCAGCGAGAGGGCGCCCGAGGTGTGGACGGCGGCGAGGGCGCCGACGGAGTGCCCGAGGACGGCGTCGGGCCGGACGCCCCACGACTCCAGGAGGCGGAACAGGGCCACTTCGAAGGCGAAGAGCGCCGGCTGCGTGTACCGCGTCCGGTGCAGCAGCTCGCCCTCGGGGCTGTCCCCGGCCGCGAGGACCACCTCCCGCAGCGGCTGCTCCAGGTGCGGTGCCAGGGCCGCGCACACCTCGTCGAAGGCCGCCGCGAACACCGGGAAGGTCTCGTACAGTTCCTGGCCCATCCGGGCGCGCTGGGAGCCCTGACCGGCGAAGAGGAAGGCGGTACGGCCCTCCCCGGCCGTCGCGCGGACGACGTCCGGCCCCGGCACGCCGTCGGCCAGCGCGCGCAGCCCGTCGAGCAGCTCGTCGCGGTCCTCGGACAGCAGCACCGCCCGGTGCGGGAGGTGGCCGCGGGTGGTGGCCAGCGAGAAGCCCACGTCCAGCAGCGCGTCCCCGTCCGCCTCGGTCAGATGCCGGTACAGCCGGTCGGCCTGCGCGCGCAGCGCGGGCCCGCCGGCCGCCGACAGCACCACCGGTACGGCCGGCAGCGCGGCCGGCCTCCCGGCGGCGGCCGGCTCCTGCGCGGGCGCCTGCTCCAGGATGACGTGCGCGTTCGTACCGCTGATGCCGAAGGAGGACACGGCGGCCCGGCGCGGCCGGTCGCCCCGCTCGGGCCACGGGATCGTCTCGGTCAGCAGGGAGACGGCGCCGCTCGACCAGTCCACGTGCGGGGTGGGCTCGTCCACGTGCAGGGTCCGCGGCAGCAGCCCCTCGCGCAGCGCCATCGTCATCTTGATGACCCCGCCTACCCCGGCGGCGGCCTGGGTGTGCCCGATGTTCGACTTCAGGGAGCCCAGGTGGAGCGGCCGGTCCGCCGGACGCCCGCTGCCGTAGGTGGCCAGCAGCGCCTGCGCCTCGATCGGGTCGCCCAGCGAGGTGCCCGTGCCGTGCGCCTCCACGGCGTCGACGTCGGCGGCGGTGAGACCGGCGCCGGCCAGCGCCTGGCGGATGAGCTGCTCCTGCGCGGGGCCGCTGGGCGCGGTCAGCCCATTGCTCGCGCCGTCCTGGTTGATGGCCGAACCGCGGACCACCGCCAGCACGGGGTGCCCGTTGCGGCGGGCGTCGGACAGCCGCTCGACCAGCAGCAGACCGGCACCCTCGGCCCAGCCGGTGCCGTCCGCGGAGGCGGAGAAGGCCTTGCAGCGGCCGTCGGCGGCGAGCCCGCGCTGCCGGCTGAACTCCACGAACGGCATGGGCGTCGCCATCACCGTGGCACCGCCGACCAGCGCCATCGAGGACTCGCCGCGCCGCAGCGAGGCACACGCCAGGTGGAGCGCCACGAGCGAGGAGGAGCAGGCCGTGTCGACCGTGATGGCCGGGCCCTCCAGCCCGAAGGTGTAGGCCAGCCGCCCGGAGGCCACGCTGCCGGCGCCGCCGACGCTCAGGAAGCCCTCGTACTCCTCCGGGGCGGGGGAGAACCGGTTCATGTAGTCGGCGTACATGGTGCCCACGAACACGCCGGTGCGGCTGCCGCGCAGCGTGGCCGGGTCGATGCCCGCGTGCTCGAAGGCCTCCCACGCGGTCTCCAGCAGCAGCCGCTGCTGCGGGTCGGTGCTGTGCGCCTCGCGCGGCGAGACACCGAAGAACTCGGCGTCGAACTGGGCGGCCTCGTAGAGGAATCCGCCCTCCCGGGTGTACGAGGTGTGCGGCCGGTCCGGGTCGGGGTCGTACAGGCCCGCCAGGTCCCAGCCGCGGTCGGCGGGGAACGGCCCGACGGCGTCGACCTCGTCGGTGGCCAGTCGCCACAGGTCCTGAGGGGAACGGACGCCACCCGGGTAGCGGCAGGCCATGCCCACGATCGCGATCGGCTCGTGCTCGCGTTCCACGAGGTGGGCGTGGTCGGCCTTGAGCCGCTCGTTCTCCTTCAGCGCGGCCCGCAACGCCTCGACGACCTGCTGTTGGGTTGTGGAAGCCATCCTGTTCTCTCCGTACTTCCCTGTTGGGCGCCCCGTGGGGGGCTGGGTGTGGGTCTGGTGTCTGGGTCGGCTCCGGAACGGGTCCGGGGCCGGGGCCCGGGCGGGGGTCAGCCCTCGCCCAGAGCCAGGCGGACCAGGTCGTCGGCGCTCATGGTGTCGAGCGCGCTCCCGCCGTCCGGCAGGTCCGTGCCGTCGGGACCGGCGGCGCCGTTCACGGCTTCCCCGGGGGTGTCCTGCGCCGGGACGTCGGGTACGAGCGCGGCCCGCAGCCGGTCCGCGAGGGCACCCGGGGTCGGGTGGTCGAAGATGAGCGTGGGCGGCAGCTTGACGCCGGTCGCGGCCGTCAGGCGGTTGCGCAGCTCGACCGCGGTCAGGGAGTCGAAGCCCAGGTCCTGGAACCGGCCGTCGGCCGGCACCCGGTCACGGCCCGAATGGCCCAGTACGGCCGCCACTTCGGCCCGCACCGCTTCGAGCAGGAGGTGACGGTGCTCCCGCCGGGGCGCCCGGGCCAGCTGCTCGCGCAGGTCGGCCGCCGTGTCCGGGGCCGCCGGAGCGCCGCCCGCGCGGCGGCGGGCCGGGGCCAGCCCCCGCAGCAGGACCGCGACCGCCTCCGGATCCGCCGTCCGCAGGTCGAGGTGGGCGGCCGTCAGGACCGCGGCGCCGGAGGCCACGCCCGCGTCGAACAGGGCCAGGCCCTCCTCGGCGGACAGCGCCCCGATCCCGGAGCGGGCCAGCCGCTTCAGGTCCGCCGCGCCCAGGTCGCCGGTCAGCGTGCTCTCCTGCGCCCACAGGCCCCAGACCAGGGACAGGGCGGGCAGCCCCGCGGCCCGGCGCCGCTGGGCCAGGGCGTCCAGGAAGGCGTTGGCCGCCGCGTAGTTGCCCTGCCCCGCGGAGCCCAGGGTGCCCGCGAGCGAGGAGAAGAAAACGAAGGCCGACAGCTCCAGGTCCCGGGTCAGCTCGTGCAGGTGGAGGGCGGCGTCGGCCTTGGGCCGCAGCACCCCTTCCATCCGCTCCGGGGTGAGTCCCGCGAGGACGGAGTCGTCGGTCACGCCCGCGGCGTGGACCACCGCGGTCAGCGGCCGGTCGGCGGGTACGGAGGCCAGCAGGGCGGCCACGGCGGCCCGGTCGCCGGTGTCGCAGGCGGCCACGGCCACCTCGGCGCCCAGCGCGGCCAGTTCGGCCGTGAACTCCTCCGCGCCCGGCGTGGCCGCACCGCGGCGGCCGGTCAGCAGCAGCCGCCGCACCCCGTGTTGCTCGACCAGGTGCCGGGCCAGCAGCCGGCCCAGCGTGCCCAGACCACCGGTGACCAGGACGTGGCTGTCCGCTCCGAAGGCCGCCGGGGCGTCCTCGGCGACGGCGGGCCGGTGACCGCGCAGGGCCGGCTCCGAGATCCGCCCGGCCCGTACCGCCAGCTGCGGCTCCTGCGAGGCCAGGGCCGGTACGAGAGCGCGTACGGACTCGGGCCGCCCGTCGGTGTCGACGAGCGCGAACCGGCCGGGCTGCTCCGACTGGGCGGAGCGGACCAGGCCCCAGACGGCCGCCGCGGCGGGATCCGGGTACTCGGTGTCCGCGACCGCGACGGCGCCCTCGGTGAGGAAGGCGAGCCGGGAGTCCGCGAAGCGCTCGTCGGCCAGCCAGCGCTGGGCCGGCGCCAGGGCCGTGAGCACGGCCCGCCCGGACCCGGCCGGCACGGCGGGCACGCAGGCCACGACCACGGAGGGCACCGGTGCGCCCCCGTCGACCGCTTCCTGCAGAGCGTCGAGACCGGGGTAGGCCCGGACCGCCACACCGGCGGCCCGCACGGCATCCAGGACGGCGGAGTCCGCGTCGCCCAGGACGGCCCACGGGCCGGCCGGAACGGGAGCGGTCCCGCGCAGCGGGGACCAGTGCAGGTCGAACAGCGCGGCCCCGTGCACCGGCCCGGCGGCTGCCGCCGGGTCCGCCCGGAGCTCGCGCACGGCCAGCGCGTCGGCGGTGAACACCGGGGAACCGGACAGGTCCGCGATCAGCAGGGAGTAACGGTCGCCCGCGCCCCGCATGCGGACCAGCAGTTCCGTGGCGCCGGACGTCCACAGGGTCACACCGCTCCACGCGAAGGGCACCAGCAGCCGGTCCCCGGCGCCTGCCCCCACGAGCGCGGTGTGCAGGGCCGCGTCCAGGGCGGCGGGGTGCAGACCGAAGCCGTCTCCGTGCGGGCCGGAGGCGCTCGCGGGGAGCACCACCTCCGCGTAGAGGTCGCTCCCGTGGCTCCACACGGTCCGCAGGCCCTGGAAGGTGGGGCCGTACGTGTATCCGCGCTCGGCGAGGCGGGCGTAGAGGTCGCCGACGGGCACCTCCGTGGCACCCTGCGGCGGCCAGACGGCCAGGTCGGCCGCGTCATCGGGCGCTGCGGAGGCTCCGTCGGCCAGCAGCCCGGAGGCGTGCCGGACCCACGCCGCGCCCGGCGCCCCCTCGGGCCGCGAGTGGAGCGCGAGGGTGCGCGTCCCGTCGGGCCCGGGGGCGCCCACCATCAGCTGGACGGTGACGCGCTCGTCGAGCGGCAGCGGCTGTTCGAGGGTGAGCTCGGCGACCTGTGCCGCACCCGCCCGCCGGGCCGCGTACAGGGCGAGTTCCGCGACGGCCGCGCCGGGCAGCAGCGGCCGGCCCAGGATGGCGTGCTCCGCCAGCCACGGGTGCACGCCGGCGTCGAGCGTGCCGGTGAGCAGCCACCCCTGGCCCGCCGCGAGTTCGACCGTCTGGTCCAGCAGGGGGTGCCCGCCGGCCTGCCTCGGGGCCACCGGGGCGGCGGGGGCGCTCAGCCAGTAGCTGTCGCGCTGGTAGGGGTACGTGGGCAGGGCGACGGCCCGGCCACCGGGCAGGAACCCGGCCCACTCGATGTCCGCGCCGCGTACGTAGGCCTGGGCGAGCGCGGCCGCGAGGGTCCCGCCCTCGGGCCGGCCCTTGCGCAGCAGCGGGGCCGCGGTGACCGGCTCCCTGGCCTCCGGTTCCCCGGAGGCCAGGATGGTACGGGCCATGGCGGTGAGGACGGGGTCCGGACCCAGCTCCAGGTATGTGGTGACGTTCTGGTCCTGAAGGAATCGGATGCCGTCGTGGAAGCGGACGGTGTGGCGGAGGTGTTGGACCCAGTAGTCGGGGTTGGTGAGTTCTT
>NZ_JARAYQ010000184.1:0-17864 GCF_033794505.1 Streptomyces sp. MB09-01
CCGCCCGCCCCTGACCCCGATGACGACTATGCTGCCCGGCCACGGAACGCGAGCCGGAGAGCTGAGTACCGACGGAGTGGACGGAACCTAAGGGATCCGGGCTGGAACAGCGTGACCTGAGCGAGCGCTATGCCGAGGCATCTCGGCGGACTTCCTGATACGGGCTCTCGGCGTCGAGGCGCAGTCGCATCGGTATCCGCAGCCTTCCGGGCGGGAATCCTCGACACCGCCGCCCCGTGAGAGAACCGGCGACGGTCGCCACGTGGGCCTCGGCAGCGGTCGCGGCCGGGCTGCTCGCCCACCGGGCCCGCAGCGGCCACCCATCCAACGCGCTTCGAAGGCCTTTTGCGGGACAAGCCTTAGCGTCCGGCGCGGTTGAGGTTGTGCAGGCGGGCGATGCCGAGCATGGCGTGATGGACGCCGTCGCTTTTGAGGCGACAGTCGCTGAGCACCTTCCAGTTCTTCATGCGAGCCCCCTGCGGCGGTCAGCTGAAGACGACGGAGCGGAGCTTCAGCCGTTCGCCGCCGCGGCCACGGCCGGCTTCAGCGTGAACCAGTCGCCGCCACACTCCGGGCCGGTGAACACGGTCGCGGTTGCGGTGGTCCGGTTCTCGGTGAGTGCGCGGGTTGTGCGGGGTCGGGGTCGGCCGCCTGGGGCAGGGTGATGCACGCACCGCTTTGCGGGCCCACTGGTGGGGTTCTGCCAGCGTGCGGAGTCCGCGTACCTGAGCAGGTGCTGTAACCAGGTCGGCGTCTCGCTGGGCACGATCCGGTGGGCCGTGAAGCGGTTACTGGATCTTGGCGGTGGAAACGCGCGCTACAGGGTCTGCTGTTCGCTACTTCATCGCCGTTGCTGGATGGTCGTGCGGGCGAGGGTCCCGGTCCCGTTGGATCGGGGGCTTCCTGCTGTCTGGCATGCGGGTCCGACACGCTTCCGCGTTCAGTCGCGGCTCACCTGCCCCGTCTACTCTTCAGCCATGGCTCTGTGGATGGCCTGGACAGTGACGTCACTCGCCTCGGCAGGTGGAAAAATGGACGACATTGAGGGAGCAGTGGCCGCTCTCGACAGGTCAGTGCAGCGGATTCTGGACCGAGACCCGGCCATGACCGGCAGGCCGGCGACAGCGCTACGTGAGTCGGCGCGCGACATCCGCACGCGGATGCTCGGTGAGGGGCGGGCGGCCGTTGAGCAGGGAGAGCGCTGGTCGGCCGAGGTGGGAGAGGTGAGAGTGCTACTCATCCCTCGGGACGACGATTCTCTCGCCTGAGCGCCGGTCCTGGACGACGGTAGGTTGTCCGAACTCCGTCCTGACCAGCCCGGCGAGCTCACCCGGCTGCCGCGCGGCCGCATCTGGGTCATCGGCCTGCGGGGCAGAACTGTCTCGGCGTTCTCCCGGGCCTCGGACGGGCAGGGCCTCACAGTGGTTTTCGCAGACGAAGTGGTAGGGGAAATCTCCGGCCCGGTCTTCCTGACCTAGGGGCCGGCGATCGCCCCGGATGCAGTAGTGCTCACCGATGAGGACGCTCCGGAGCTCGTCGGTACCACTGCCCGGTCGGTGGTCGTGTTCACCTCCGGCTCGCTTCGTGTGGTGTTCAGCACCGGTCATCACCTGAATGTCCAGGGCGCCGATTCCGGGGTGACGGTACGCATGGAGAAGCCAGTGCCCGTGCGGCCGCACGCCATGTCAGGCCCGCTGGGCCTGGGGCTGCTCGAACCGGCCGACGACTGGCTGACGCACCTACCGCACCCCCTCCTGCAGCGGCGCGTGCGGCACCCTCGGCCAGGCACGGGAGCCGCGGGAGCGGGTTTTCGTGAACCCGCCCTCGGCCGAGATCGACCTGATGCGCGTCGCCGCGCCGTCGCGGACCGGCCACAGGCCGAGCAGCCGGCCGACGCGGCCAGTCCCGCCAGCCAGCAGCAGCACCAGCCCCCGGACCCAGCCAGGGGAGAGGAGCGGCCCCTGAACGCTGATGGCCGGAGCCCGGCGAGGAGCTGCGCCCTCCCGGCGGGATACGGCACGAAGTCGCCGGGCCACCTCTTGGGACGCGGCCGCCTCGAACGACCTGGAGGTGATGGGGAGGGGCGAGAGTGCAGGGACCAACGCCCGAGTACGGAGGCCCCCGCATGATGCAGCCGACCCCACCGCACCTCTCGCCCGAGCTCCTGGAACGCCTGAAGCAACTCACCGACGCAGTCCGGTTTCGAGCGGTGCTGTACCGGCGCCGAAGCCGCCGCCGGTCCGGCACCGCTCCCGGCAGTACCCCGGCGGCCTGCCGAACCCGTGGCGCGCTGCGCGCCTGCGCCGACGCCATCAGCGGTGAGCGCGGGACATCCCGGCCTGGGCGACACCGGCAAGCTGGGGCTGAGCGCCTGGCCGGCGCTCGCGCGCTGACCGCCGGCCAGGATCTCAGGACGCCGCCCGTCCGCGTGGCGCGAGAGCGGCCAGCCGCAGCAGTAGCAGGACGATGCCGGACCCGAACCCTCTGCGGGCGGCTGCCTCGCAGTGCGCGCGAGCGAAGTCGGCACAGTCCCACCCTGCTCAGCAATGGTGCTGGAGCAGAGAAGACCGGAGAAGGACCGGAGGACACCCGGAGCGGTAGCTCCGACCGGGCAGACCACTGTGTCCTCACCTGTGAGCGGTTGCGACATGGCCTGGCGGCCGATGCGGGCTTGCCGCGCGGCGGTCCGCGGGCGCATGGAACGGGCGGCGCCGGACACACGTATGTCAACTGGCCTGAATGCAAGAACAGTCGGGCCACCTGTCCCTACGCAAGCCGAGGAGAGACGTCATGCCGCTGACATTCCGCAAGAGCTTCAGGATCCTGCCCGGCGTCCGGCTCAACATCAACCGCAAGTCGTGGTCGATCACCACCGGCGGCGGCAAGCACGGCCCGCGCCGCACCCACAGCAGCACCGGGCGCCGCACCACCTCGATGGACCTGCCCGGTCCCTTCGGCTGGCGCAAGACCCGCCGTGGCTGATCCACAGGCTCCTCAGCTGACGCAACGGGTACGCCGACCCTCCAGGACGTGGCGGCCATCACCTCCCGCTGGTGACCCACGGCAATGACCACGCCGCCGCACTTGCTCTCGGTGCATCTCACGTCGGAGGTCCTTCACCGCCCGGGCGGCGCCGCCCGGACGCGGTTCGGCTGGTCAGCGAGCTGACCAGCCAGGGGACCAGCGGGCGGGCGCCGAGGGCCCAGCCGCTGGCTGCTCATGGGTTGCGGAACTGGCGGCCCGTCTAGTTCCGGCCTTCTACTGCGCCCAGTGGATGCCGAGGTCGGCGAGCGCGGAAGGCACCGCCCCCGTGGTGGCCGAGCGCGACTTTCCCCAGCTCGAGGAGCGGCTGGAGGACAGCACCTCCAGCGGGGCGCGCACCGGCACCTACCGGACCGCGACCATCAGCCACCCGGCGGGCCGCGGCCGCGCTCGGCGATTCGGTGCTGTTCCTGGACTGGCACGGCGACGGACGCGGCTACCAACGTCACGACTACGCCGCGTCCCCGACCGTCTGACCTGGGATCAGGGCCAGGGGCAGGCGCGTCGTCCTGGCCGTGGGCGAGGATCGGCAGCAGTGCATCGGCGGCATCGCACGCGGTGCACGCCGTCGTGCCGGGCGGCGCGAGCGTGTCGAGTGCTTGCATCGTGCCCGGCGGGTGCGCGCGGTCGGTGGCGCTCGGGCAGCCGTCGGCGTGGACGGTTCCGTGGCGTCCGTGGACGTGGCCGTCGAGCAGCCACGCCCCCCGGGCTGGCGCCGAGGTGCGCATACGGGGGTGGGCCGGGATGCGACCGAGGTCGACGCCGGGCAGGGGGCGCAGCTGCTCGGCGGTGACCCACGTTCCGTACTCGGCCGGCTCGACCTCGCCCCCGGCGGCCGTCTGCCAGAGGGGGACGCCTGGAAAGGGAGTTTGCTCCGACGCCGTAGCGGCAACAGGGCTGTCGGCTTCTCTGCACCAACGGTTGTTCACGGCCCTGGGGCCGCAAGGGCCACCCTCGTCGTGCTCAGGCGTGGACCGGGCGGCTGGGGGCCAACCGACAGGCATCACGTAGGCGGGATCCGCATGCGGATGGCGCCGTGGCCAGGCCAGCCGCTTCCCCTGGTGCGGACAGATGAACACGCGCCTCGCCGATCCGGGATCCTGCTCGTGACACCTTCTTTCGTGGCGGTCAGGGGATCGGTGGCGGTCATGGGCTAGAACGGGCTCCGGTGCGGTTCGGATTGCGAGGTGATGTGGTGACGCAGACCGGGGTGCCGAGCGGGGCGGGGCCATGCCGCAGGGGTCCCGGGCGCCGGCTGTTCCTGGGGTTGGCCGCTGCCGCGTTCGCTTCATGGCCCGCCGGTACGACGACGGCCGCGGGTGCCGCCACCAGCCCTGCGGAAGCCGAAGCCGCAGGCGGCGTCCGCAGCGGGTGCGGGCTCGATGTGAAAGCTGAGAACGCGCTGCCCGGCTCTCCTGGCTGGCGGATCACCCGGGCCGGGCCGGAGGGTGCTGTGGAGGGTTTCGCGGACCGTGTCAGTGTCTGCCCGGGCGAGTCGTTCGCGTTGCGGGTTTCGACTACGTCCGCGTTCTACACCGTCTCCGCGTACCGGATGGGCTGGTACGGCGGGGACAGAGCCCGTCTGGTCTGGAAGTCGGCTGCCCTGCCGGGTGTCCTCCAACCGCCGGCCAAGGTCGATCCGGACACGCGGATGGCGTACACCGAGTGGGCGCCGACGACGCGGGTGGACACCTCGGGGTGGCCGGAGGGCTGCTACCTCCTGCGGCTGGACACCGGCCGGGCCCAGCGCTACGTGCCCGTGACCGTCCGGTCCTCCTCGGCCGCCGGCCGTACGGTCGTGGTCAACGCGGTGGCCACCTGGCAGGCGTACAACCGGTGGGGCGGCGCGGACCTCTACAGGGGCTCGACGGGCAAGCACGGGTCGCGGTCCCTTCAGGTCTCCTTCGACCGCCCGTACGCCAACAGGCAGGGCGCCGGCCAGTTCCTCGTCTACGAGGCGCCCGTGATCGCGCTTGCCGAGCGCCTGGGGCTTCCCCTGGCGTACACGACCGGGCTGGACGTCGCCCGCGATCCGCATGCCCTGTGCGGTGCGGCCGCCATGGTTTCGCTGGGCCACGACGAATACTGGACCCCCGAGCAGCGCCACCACGTGACCCGTGCGCGCGACAGGGGGATGAACCTGGCCGTGCTCGGCGCCAACTGCTGCTACCGCAGGATCCGCTGGGCCCCCTCCCCGGTCGGGCCGGACCGCATCGCGGTCTGCTACAAGGACGACTACGCCCGCGACCCCGGCTTCCAGCAGGGCGATCCGCCCACCAACGAATTCAGGCACTCTCCCGCCCCCGACCCGGAGAGTTCGCTGCTCGGCGTGATCTACGACGGCTATCCGGTCGACGCCCCCTACGTCGTGTCCCGTCCGGACCACTGGCTCCTGGCGGGTACCGGGGCGCGGGCCGGTGACTCCTTCCCCCATCTGGTGGGGATCGAGTTCGACCGGGTGAACCCGTCCTTTCCGACGCCGGGGCCGGTCGAGGTCCTGGCGCACTCGCCTGTGGTGTGCAAGGGGAGGCCCTCGTACGCGGACACGGCCTACATGTCCCTGCCGGGAGGGGCCGCGGTCTTCGCAACGGGCACCATGCGCTGGGTCGAGGCCCTCGACGCGAACGGAACCGGTGGCGGCAAGGGAAATCACGGCCTCGACGCACGCGCCGGGCACTTCACACGCACGGTCACCGCCAATGTCCTACGGGAATTCGCGAAAGGGCCGGCGGGGCGGGCCGATCCCGCCGCCGGGTAGGCGCCGGCCCATAGGCCACGGTTCTGCGAGCGAACCTCGCCGACATCCTCGTCACCGAGGAAGGCCCCGGCATCCTCGCCTGGCTCATCGACGGCGCACGCCGCTACCTCGCCGGTGAGAAGGACCTCACCGGGCCCGCCCCGGTCCGGATCGCGACCACCGCGTCGCGGAAACCGAAGACCACACCGGCCGCTTCTTCGAAGAATGTTGCACTTTCCACGCCGACCACCGAGCCGAACAAGCCCGCCTCTACAGCGTCTACCGCACCTGGTGCCAGAATGAAGGCGCGCCCACCATCTCCTCCCGAGCCTTCGCGGCCCGGGCCCGCGAGCTCGTAGGCCTCGCCTCACCCAAAGAAATGATCTTGTCTAACTCGAAGAAGTACTACCCCGGCATCGGACTGCTCGCAGAGGAGGAGAACGCATGAGCTCGCTCATCTCCGACGACGAGATCCACCACGAAGTCGACCTGATCTGGCTCGAAGACGTCACCGAACTCGACTACGTCCGCCAGTCCCTCGACCGGCTCCCCACCCGCCGAGGCAAACCCGCCTACCACCGCGACGGCCGCCTCGTCGGCTACGCCCAGCTGGGACCGCAGGCAAAGCCCTCCCGCTCCAGCGGCACCTTCCGCCGCCGCGTCTTCTGGCTCCTGCCCCACGACCGCGACACCGTCCCGGACGGTCTCTACGCCTCCGGGACCCCGGCCGAAGCTGTCGACCCGACCACGCTGACAGCCGGGAGCAAGGGCCGGAAGACCCAACGGTCGGAGAGGCCGGCGCAAGCCGCCGACGTCTAACGCTTCCCGCCGAGAATCCAAAAGCGAGAACACATGTCTGACCTTCGGTCGCTTCAGTCGCTGGCCTTCTGTCGAGAAGGACTCTGACCTGCAACTTTCTGAAACCGACTGAAGCGAGAATACTGGCGGAGTCTCGGAGCCGAGGTAACGATGAGCCCGAACCGAGTGCCTGCCGGGACGCGTGTCTTCGACATTCTCACCGCCCGCCAAGAGCCCGGCGACCTGCTCCGCATCCGGCAACAGGACATCGCCGAACGCCACGGACTCACCCAGTCCGTCGCCTCCCTCGCGATCGAGCAGCAACGGGACAAGGGCGTCAGCGAGCGGCAGCGCAAGGGCACCGTCCTCATCCACCCGCTTCTGGCCGGCTACGAGTCCCTTGCCCACATGGTCAACCACCTCAAGGACCCCGAGACCTTCGTGTGGCCGCTGAACTTCCCCACCGGCGACATCCGGCCCTTGCGGGCCCGAGACGCCCGGAGGCGGCGGGCTATCGCGTCGAGGTGGTGGCGCTGGCCACGTCGGAGGCCGAGGCACAGCTCAGCGGGCTGGACCGCTACCTGACGCAGGTCGACGAGCAGGGCGTGGGCCGGTCCGTCCCCTGGGGCAACCTCGACGAGTGCACGCGCAACCTGCCCCTCCTCCTGTAGGCCGTCGAGGCCGAACAGCTCGCGGACCAGGTCATGGTCGTGCGCCGCGGCCTTCACGTGCTGTACCGCAACGAGCTCACCGCGGACGGAACGTCCTGGTGCCGCCCCACAGGCGCACCCGAGGCGCTGACTGCGGAGTGGGGCCGGCCGTGGACCGCGCCGGAGACCTGGCAGTTTCGGCGCCGCCTGAGCAGTACGCAGCAGAAGCTGCACCCGACGGCGCTCGCGCCGGAGCGGCGTCTAGCCGTGGCCGGGGGGCTGGAGCGGGCCTTCGCGCTGGCCGAGCCGGTGCGCCGGATCGCCCAGCCGCTCACGGTGCCGCCCGGCGTCGACGAGGCGGCCAGCCTGCGGGTCAGGGCCCGATGCGCTCGACCTCATTCGGATCGATCCTCAGTGCCGATCCAGTCTCGAAGGAGGTGGGCGCTTTCAGTAGCCCGGTAACGACATCGGCGACCCGGTCAGGTGACGTCACTTGGCGGCTGGGGCAGACCATCTCTGCGAGGGCTGCCTTCGGCACTCCCGCCGCCTCCGATACCCGGTCCATCATGTGGGTGTCGACAATTGCGGGACAGATCGCGAAGACTGAGATCCCCTGCTCCGCGAGCTCGCCGGCGGTCGAGCGGGTCAAGCTCAGCAGCGCTGCTTTGCTGGCCGCGTACGGGCCGGCGACCGGCATGGGAATCGTACCGAGCAAGGAGCTGCTGTTCACGATCACCGCCCCTGCTTCCATCCGCGGCGCGGCGTGCTTCATACAGAAGAACGCGCCCTTCACGTTCACGCTCCGGACAGCTTCGACATCGTCGGCGGACCAAGCTGCCATGGGTCCGACAGTTCCTTCTACGCCGGCATTGTTGAACAGGTAGTCCAGGCGGCCGAACCGTTTGATCGTGGCTTCGATCGCCGACTCGACTGCGAGCTCGTCCGTTACGTCAACCTGGTGGAAGGCGACTCGCTCGGTGTCGAGATCGGCGACCACCGCGTCGCCCCCTTCACGGTTCCTGGACGCGATCATGACGGCGCATCCCTCAGCCAGAAGCCGGCGAACCGTGGCAAGCCCGATTCCGGTCGCCCCTCCGGTCACCAGAGCCACCTTCGACCGCAGCCCGTCGCCCATCTCTTCCTCGCTCCTCAGATCGGGGAGTGGCGCTCGGTCGAGCCACCAACGCCGTCAGCAGACCTGCGATCACCCCGCAAGGAACGGCGACTTCTCCTTATATCTCACGGCTAGGGCGACCTTCGGGCTGCCACCCCGAGGTAGGCCTACGAGGTAGGAGCAGCCAGCCGGCGAAGAGAGATCCTGACGCTCCGTGATCGGACCACAGACTTGAGCCAGAACCTGAGTTCGGGAGTCACTCATGGCGATCAGGCTCCGAAACCCCAGCTTGGACACCGCGGGGCAGCTGACCGGCCAGTAGGTAGGGAGAGCCGGACATGACTCCGGCGGGTGCCGACCCGGACCTGCGGAAACGACTCCAGGGCCGGGGCTCGGGCCGATCCTTAGCGGCCCGGGGTTCTTCAAGGCCAGGCCCCACAGAGGAAAAGCGTGGTGGCGCCATGTGGGGGGGGTAAGGGGTTCATTCGGCCGCTCCTGGCAGGCGACCCGGCGCGATCAGGAGTTCGCTGGTAGCGCTCTCCTCGTGGGGAGCTGACAGCGCCGACCGGAACGACAACGAATGGGCTTCCATCCGGGCTCGGGCCCCAGGTGATCCCTGCTCCGTTCCTGGAAGAGGCACTTCGGCACCTCCTGCAAACGATCACCGCCTCGGTGGAGCACGACGTCTCAGTACTCAAGGAACTTCCTGCCGACAAGCAGAGGGAACAACTGACTCTCCGGCTTGGCAGTCTCAAGGCTACTGGCGCCCTGAGTGCTGACGACGTTGTCACGCTGGAGGGTGTGGCTGACGGCAAGGTGGCCATGGCCGCAGTCCCGCGGGTTGTTACCCCGGATGGGTCGCCGTCGCTGTGCGGTGTCATCGGTTCAGTGCCTGTCTGAGATCTCTGGCCGGGTGTGCCTAGTTCGTCGCTGGTTCGGCTGCTGCCATGGTCTCTGCTGTGATGGCCCAGCGTTCGTGGTCTCGCCATACGCCGTTGATGAACTGGAAGGCCGGCAAATACCCCTCGTGTCGGAACCCGAGGCGTTTGACCAGGTTCAGGGAGGGAGTGTTGTCGGGCTGGATGTTCGCCTCCAGTCGGTGCAGCTCCAGCTTGTCGAAGCCGTGCTGGAGGACGGGCCTGAGCCCCTCTGTCATGTAGCCGTGACCGGCTGTGGAGGCGTAAGCGGTGTAACCCAGGCTTCCGCTTTGGAGAGTGCCGCGGACGATGTTGTTGATGTTGACTCCGCCGACGATCTCGCCTGTGCTGCGCAGGCAGACCACGAAACCCTCGTGAGTGGGCTGCTCAAGCTGTTCAAGGTAGCTGCCGAATGCTTCCTCCGTCTGATCGCGGGCTCCGAGCCAGCGTTGCAGCATCTTGGCGCTGTCTCGCGCCAATGCCGTCCGCTCCTCGTAGTCCTCGCGGCAGACGTGACGAAGGGCCACTCGCGGCCCCTGCAAGATAGCTGGTGATTGCCATCCGGGGATCTTATGCAGGCGACGTCTTCGACCACTTGGGCTGAGGCCCCTTGCGGGTGGGGCGCCGGGTCATGAGGGTGATGAGTGCCCAGGTCAGGTGGGCTTCGGAGTGCTGCGGGAGCCGTTCGTAGTCGCGGACGTTGCGGCGGGATTTCATGATCCAGCCCAGGGTCCGTTCGACTTTCCAGCGTCGGGGCAGGACGACGAATCCCTTCGCGCCGCGGGGGCGGGAGACGGTCTTGAGCGTCATCTTCAGGAAGTCGTCGGACCAGTTCACGAGCTGGCCGCGGCGTAAGCGGAGTCGGCCCAGACCTGGGTGATCCGCGGCTGCATCACGCGCAGGCGCCAGAGGAGCTCCCGGGCCGCGTCGCGGTCGGTCATGTCGGCCGGGGTCACCGTGATCATCACGGGGAGGCCGAGGGTGTCGAGGGCGATGTGTCTCTTCCGTCCGTTGATCTTCTTCGCGGCGTCGAAACCTCGGGTGGCCTTGGAGACGGTGTCTGCACCTTTGACGGACTGGGAGTCCACGATCAAAGTGACGGGCCAGGGGCATCGCCCCTGGCCGGTGCGGATCTGTCGGCGAAGCTGGTCACGGATGAAGCCGACGACTCCTGCCCGGTTCCAGCGCCAGAAGTGGTAGTAGACGGTCTGCCAGGGCGGGTAGTCGGCGGGCAGTGCCCGCCACTTGACGCCGTTGTCGACCACGTAGCGGATCGCGTCCACGATCTCGCGGCGGTGCCACTTCTCCGGCCGGCCCCCGGTCTTGAGCTTGCAGGCCGGGACCGGCAGCAGCGGTTCGATCAGCGCCCACTCGGCGACGGTGGTGTCGGAGGGGTAGCGACGGCTGCGGGGCGGCGGCATGGCGGGTCCCGGGCTGGGGCGGGAAGGGCGAGGGCTATTTCGCGAGCTGGGCCAGCGTCGCCCTGACGCCCGTGAGCTGGGCGGCTGCGACCTGGGCCCATTCGTCGTCGGGGTAGCGGACCAAGTGCGGGTCGAGGGTCCCCGTGATGTCCTGCGGGCCCTTGAAGTAGCTCACCCGGTCGGCTCGCGGGGCCTCGGCCACCGCCTTGGTGGGCTTCGCGCCCACGAAGTCGAGCTTGAGACCCCACCGTTCCTACGTCTCGGCGGGGTTCTTGACGGGCTTCGCGGCCGGCTTCTCGGCCGGCTTCGGGACCGGCGTCTCGGCGGCCTTCGTGAGGCTGTAGGTCAGGCCGGTCTTGCCGAACGCCACCGATGTCCCGGAGCCGTGAAGGTAGTGGTCAACGGCCGCAGGCGCCTGCCCGTGGTTCTTGATGAACCGGAGCGGCATCTTGGTGAGGGCCGCTTTGACCTCTCGCTTCTTCGACGCATCGGGCTTGCCCGCGGTCTGTCCTCGGCCACCAGAGTCCAGTGCGCAGCTTCAAGGCGGGTCTTGAGAAGGACTTCAGCCGCAGCCTGAAGGTGTAGGACCGCGTACTTCAAGGCGCGTGCACTCGGCGCATGGCGGTCCTCATCCAGTGCCAGGAAATCCACGACGTTGACGAGGTAGTCCAGGCCGTTGTCGACGGGCGGGAACTTCAGATCGGCGCCCGGTGTCTCCGCCGGCCGCCAGATCGGCACGGAGTTATGAGGCTCGACTCCGTCACGAAGCCGGACCCAGAAGTCGATCTCCGCCTGATTGTCGGCGACCCTGTGACCGTCCATGGTCTGCCCACCCCTCCGCCTGTCACTGCTTCTTGGACGAACCCTATGTAGTCACCGATCAGCCTGGACTTCCATCGGGTATCTCCTGTAGGCGCCGTTGGATGGCCTTGCCCGTTGACACACGGTGCTGGTCAGCTCTCGAGCAGACCCAGTTCGCTGTCGGGACGGCACAGCGGGCACGCAATCACCGACGGCATGGTTCGCAGCACCTCCAGGACCGACTCCCGAGTGGCCGCCCGGCCCCGGCTGGTCATCCTGCAGGCGCCGGTGTGGACGCGGTCGGGCCGACGGGTGGCGCCAATGCCGTACTCGATCCACCAGTCCGGAGGCTCCGGAAGCGGCTGGCGGTGGGCCCGCTCTTCCTCCGCCGCCCGGACGGCGCTGATCTTCTCATCAACGCGGGCGAGGGTGAGCTCCAGCCAGCGGCGTATGACCAGGAGCTGGTCCAGTGCCGGTGGCAGGGGCAGAAGGGGTTCAGGCATGGCGGCTACGCCGCCTCGGCCGCATCGGCGGCTTCGGCCGGGCGGGCCTCCCGCTTCAGCCGCATGCGGCTCGCCACCAGGATGTCGGCAGGAATGCTCTTCCAGTGGGGGTGGTCGACAACGTCGATCGACAGCTGCCGGATCTCCGCCCACATCCGGTCGACCGTCTCCTTCTGCTCGTCACTCCAGCCGGGGCTGTCGGGCACGTCCCCGCGGTGGGAGTACCGCTCACCACGGGCCCACCCCTTCATGGGCTCCACACTCCAGGGCAGCCCGGCCAGGTAGGCCCGATGCTCGGCATGCGCGCGGTGGAGGCGCTCCTGCAGCTGAAGGAGGCCGTGAGGGAAGGCGTTCTCGTCGTTCACCCTTTAATCGTAATTCTGTTCGATTCGCGAGGGGAAGTCGGCGCTCCGGTTCGTGACCCGTTCGGCAGACCGCTCAGGGCGGCTGCCAGATCGGATGGTGCAGACCGAGTAGGCGCCGTGCACTGGAAGAGGGGGTGACTGGAGGAGGTGGCGGCCGTGGCGCGTCCCGTCTGGGCCGGGAACCTGTCATTCGGGCTGGCGTGTTGACTGAACTAACTGCGAAGTTTTCGCAGGTCAGAGGCTTGTCTGCTAGTGACCTGAGTCGGAGATTCATCGTTGGTTGGGTATGAGTCGTCCGGGTCCGAAGATTCCGCCGTTGTCGGTCACTGATGCCCAGCGGGTGGTGCTGGAGGGCTGGTTACGTCGCCGTACGACGGCTCAGGCTTTGGCTCAGAGGTCACGGATCGTGATGGAGTGCGCCGAGGGGCACTCCATCATGGAGGTGTCCCGCCGACTGCGGATCGCTCCGGACACGGTCCGCACCTGGCGGCGCCGTTTCATCGAGCGTGGACTGGACGGCTTGTGTGATGACCCCAGGCCCGGCGTCCCACGGAAGATCACCGACGCTGACGTGGAACGGGTCATCGTCAAGACGCTCGAGGAGAGACAGAAGAACGCGACACACTGGTCGACCAGGTCGATGGCCGCGGCCACGGGAATGTCGCAATCGACGGTCTCGCGGATCTGGCGGGCGTTCGCCTTGGCCCCGCACCGGTCGCAGACGTTCAAGTTGCCCACCGACCCGTTGTTCATCGACAAGGTCCGCGATGTGGTCGGCCTCTATCTCGATCCACCGGAGAAGGCCCTGGTCCTCTGCGTCGACGAGAAGTCGCAGATCCAGGCCCTGGACCGGTCCCAGCCGGTCTGCCAATGATGCCCGCTGTTCCCGAACGCCGCAGCCACGACTACGTCCGGGCCGGCACCACCACACTCTTCGCCGCTCTCGAAGTAGCCACCGGCAGGGTCATCGGCTCGCTTCACCGCCGCCACCGGGCAGCGGAGTTCAAGAAGTTCCTGACCAAGCTCGACAAGGAAGTCCCCGCGGGGCTCGAAGTCCACCTGATCCTGGACAACTACGCGACCCACAAGACCCCCGACATCAAGCGGTGGCTGCTGGCGCATCCCCGGTTCCACCTGCACTTCACGCCGACCAGCGCGTCCTGGCTGAACCTGGTCGAGCGGTGGTTCGCCGAGCTCACGCAGAAGAAGCTCAAGCGCGGCGTCCACCGCTCCGTCCAAGCCCTCGAACGCGACATCCGATCTTGGCTCACCGACTGGAACGAGCACCCCAGACCGTTCGTCTGGACGAAGACAGCCGACGAGATCCTCGACAAAGTCGCCGCCTACTGCCACCGAATCTCCGACTCAGGTCACTAGCTTCCCTGCATGCCTGCACCAAGCAGTCCCGCAAGGGACATATCTGCGTTCGTGCTGCCCGAGATCGGCAAGCTGCACGAGACGGGTGACCCGTGGGAGCCGTGCCGGCTGATGGATCCCGCAGGATCCCCGGTGGACCGGCCACGCCGAAGCTCGCCGCCGTGCCCCCCAGCGATGCGGCCTCGGCCGCGGGCCCTGGCGACCTCCGGTTCGGCCCTCCCGGATACCGCACCGGCTCGCTCCGGTCGGGCGGCGAGCAGTGCGCGGCGGGTCGCCTGCCGGCGCCGCCTACGGCCGCAGCTGGGCCGCGAGTGCCTCGGCGACCTTCCTGAGCGACTCGCCGGCCAGGGCCGGGTCCGCCTTGGTGACGGGCCATCCCTGGGAGACCACGAGCGCCAAGTCGCCCTTGCCCGCCACCGCCACCCGTGCGACGGCGGCCGTGCCCCGGCCCGGGGTGACCCTGGTCTGGCCGATCCCGGGCTCGTCCTTGGAGAACGCCATCACCTCGTCGGCGCGGAGGTTGCCGAGGGTGGCGATCTGCGGCAGCGCCAGGTTCACCGCCACCTCGCCCTCGGACACGGCCACGAGGTCGATCTCCATCGGGGCTTCCGAAGCCGTGAAGTTGCAGACGACGGACGCGTTCGGCGGGACGGCGGGAAAGGAGGAGAACCCGGACGGCCTGGGCTGCCCGCTGGGCAAGGGCTCGGCCGGCCGGCCCGGGTCGACGGTCCCCTGAACCGCGGGGTGGCCGCCGGACGCCGCCGGGGTGACGGTCCGTTCGGCACCGGCCGCTTTCAGCGCCGCCGCCGGGTCTAGGCCGAACGGGCAGGCCGACGTACTCGTCAGCTGCTTCGCCGTCGAGGCGACCCGGTCGTAGGACAGCCTCTCACCGCCCGAGGCGGCCCGGCCGGAACTCCCGGACGAGGAACAGGCGCTCCCGGCAAGGGCCATCCCGGCCGCGCAGGCCAGGGCGAGAATGCGGGGGTACTTGGCTGCAGCGGACGGGTGCGGGTCGACTAAGCGATCAGCTGTCATCCGGTCAGCCTAACTACCTCGCGAGCCGACGACCACTCCTGGTGCCGACCCTCACTCACGAGGGCAACAGCTCTTTCGTCACCGCAATAGGACGTCGATACCGCGGTCCATGAAGATCTCTAGAAGCACCTCGAAGAAGGCGCCATTGCCCCCGTGGTCACTGACGAGACGCGCCCTTGCGGAGTCTGAGTGCTGCCATTCCAAAGTGAACGGAGGCGCGGCACCGAACCCTCCGCCGAGACAGTCGTCCACGGCAGCGAGGTTCCCTACACAGAAGCCCTTGGGCGTAGTTCATCCAACCGACAGGTCGGCCTCACATACAGCGACACACGTCTCTCCCCTAGTTCAGAGAAGGTCAGCCTGGCAGTGGGCCTCTACACGGCCACCGACAGCCACACGATCCACTTCCATCAGCTCCAGCGCGGCACCTCCGACCGGATCCGCAACCGCCGCGTCAACGAGAGAACCGGCGACGAGGTCGAGCTCGACGACATCGTGAAGGGCTACGACACCGGCGAGGAGTACGTCCTGGTCGAGCCGAAGGAGCTGGACGAGCTCGCCCCGGGCCGCTCCCCTTCGCTGGACATCGCGGGGTTCGTCGACCTCGCGGAGGTGGACCCGATCTTCTTCGACATGACCTACTACCTCGGGCGCCGGGGCGCCGAGTACGGCAAGGTCTACAGCCTCCTGGAGCAGGCACTCGCGAAGGCGAGCAAAGCCGGTATCGCGACGTTCGCCATGCGCCAGCACGAGTACCTGGTTGCCCTCAAGGCCGAGAACGGCCTCCTGACCCTCCATACCCCCCACTGGGCGGACGAGATCAGGGACCCGGAGAAGGAAATCGACAGCCTCCCCGGCAGGGCGAAGGCCTCCGACAAGGAACTGCAGATGGCTGAGCAGCTCATCGACGCCCTGAGCATGAAGTGGGACCCGGAGCAGTTCCATGACACCTTCCAGGAGAAGGTCGCCGCCATGATCGAGGCCAAGCGGTCCGGCGAGACGGTGGAGAAGGCCGAGCCGGCGCGGAGCCGTCCGGCGTGGTCGACCTCATGGAGGCCCTGCGCGCCAGCGTCGAGCGTGCGGGCAGCCCAAAGGCCACCGGCGGCAAGGCCACCACCTCCGGCAAGACCGCGACTGAGAAGAAGCCCGGGGCGAAGAAGCGGATCCGCTCCGCGCCGAAGGAAGACCTCGGCGCCTGTCGAAGGCCGACCTCTACAAGAAGGCAGCCGCCGCCGACATCCCCGGCCGCTCGCACATGAGCCGCGAGGACCTCGTGAAAGCGCTGTCCTCATCCCGGACGTAAGCGCGAAAGGCAGGCTCGATCGGCCGCACGGCCCCGCTCCGTGCTGAGCTGGCGCGCCTGGTCGCCGGCAACGTGAGCGCGGCCGAGGCCGGACAGCCCTGGGAGGGCTGGCACTTCGCATCAGGGTGGGGCAGCCGGGACATCCCGGACCTGACCCTCGTACGCCCCGAGCTGGTCGCGGAGAAAGGCGCCGACACCGCCGTCGACCGAGGCGGCGTCTTCCGGCAGCGGCGCCCCGGGCGGCGGCGGTTCAGCCCGTCGCGCGCAGCGACAGCCGTGCGTAGGCAGGGATCAGCACGCCCCGGGCCGGGCGCCGACCCGCTATCACCAGCTCCGGGAAGCCCCGCAGGACCTCGACCACCGCGCGGATCTCCGCCATGGCCAGCGGCATCCCCAGGCAGAAATGCGGACCCGCCCCGAACCACAGCCGGCGCAGACCGGCGATTTCAGAGGGATCCCGGTCCGGGGAGAACGGGCCGTACGCCCCGGTGCACAGCAGCGTTGCGATCACCACCCGCTCCCCGGCCTCCACCCGGACACCCCCGATCCGTCCCCTCCGGGCCGCGCTGCGCAGCATCACCGGGGTTGGCGAGGTCACCCGCAGCGCCTCCTCCACCAGGGCGTCTGTGATCTGATCCGGCCCCCGGCCCGTGTCATGGGCCAGCGCAATCAACCGGGGCACGAAGGAGACCAACGTCTCGGTGCCCGTCAGCAGGAACAGGCCGACCGCGCCCCGCGCCTCGGCCTCGTCCAAGCCCAGCGCGCGCAGTCGCCCCGGCACGGTGGACTCGTCGCCGGCCCGGTAGGCCGCCACCGCTGCCTCGCTCAGTCGGGCCAACGCCGCCCGGGCACGCTCTGTCTGACGTCCGGTCAGCGTCGTCCGCCACAGCCGTACGGACGAGATCACCGCGGCGGCCTCGGTGAAGTCCGCCCCGCCGGCGGGCAGCCCGACCAGCTCGCGGATCACTTCGGCGGCCCCCTCCCGGACCACCCGGACGAGGTCCACCTCCTCGCCGGCCGCCAGCCGCCGCTCCAGCCCGCCGAGCGGAGCGCGCAGCACTCGTTCGCAGACGACGGCCACACGTCCCGGCGTAAACAGCCCTCCCAGCCGCCTGCGCAGCGCCGCGTGCTCGGCACCCTCCAAAGTGATCAGCACCCGCGAGCCGAGCACCGGGCTCCACAGCCCGGCCGCGGCGCCCGGACCTGTCTTCGTGAATCCCTCGGGGTCCGTCAGCACCTCCCGGGCGAGGCGGGCATCGCTCACCACCACCCCGACCCGCGGCACCCGCACCACCGGGCCGCGGGCGGCGACCGCGCGCACCAGCCGGTACGCCACAGGGTGAGCAGCCGTCTGCACCCGCCGCTCCCAGCGCTCCCACTCCTCCATCCGGGCAAGGTACGCCCCCGCGGCCGCAGGTGACCCCGTCGCGCAAGGATCTTGACCTGCCTGCCGCGCATCGAAGTGCGGCGCCGGGCCGGAATCGCGATGCCCGGCTGCTCTCCCGACTGCCCGACACCGCGCGCCGCCTCGGCGGTGCTGCGGCGGAGCCGTACGTGGGCATGGCCCCTGGTCACCTGGCGCATGCACTCCAAAGCGTTGCAGGTCAGGGCCCTTGCCTCCGCGTGGGTGTCGAACCGGTGCCGCTCGAGTAGGGGGCCTGTCACGTGCCTGTGACAGTCGGCGGACGGCGTCGTGAAGTGGGGGAGTCAGTCTTTTAGCAGAGGGACAAACAAGACATTTCACCACCGCGATCGTCCTTCGAAACCTCCCCCCACCCCCCTTCACTGGAGTACTTCTCAT
>NZ_JARAYQ010000185.1:0-17775 GCF_033794505.1 Streptomyces sp. MB09-01
ACCTCCGTGCGTGGTGTGGAGCCTAGACACCTCCACCACACCGGAGGTCTTCGCCATGATCAAGACCCGACACTGTTAACAACGCTCGTGATCAATACAACTAGTCGACCCCGCGGGGATGGTCCGCGATGTTGGCGCCGATCTGTCGGCCCGAGTCGGTCGACCCCGCGCCCGCGGGGATGGTCCTCCACGGCCGGGCCGGCGGACGGTGACGACGCCGTCGACCCCACGCCCGCGGGGATGGTCCGTTCGACGTCCGTACCGCACCGATCGAGATCCCGTCGACCCCGCGCCCGCGGGGATGGTCCGTACCACGCCTAGGTCCGCCCGACCTCCTGTTTGACTCCGCGCCCGCGGGGAGGGTCCCCAGTCTCCTGCATGCCCGTAGGGCCTCCTGAGGGTCTGGGGGGTGGGGTTCGGTTTTTGCAGGTCAAGGTGTGTTGTCAGTGGTGACTTCTACTCTCTGGTGTTCTTCGGAGAAGCGTGGGGGCCTGATGGACTTACAGCAGCTGCATGAGCGGTACGAGCTTTCTGTCGTCACGGCCCTGGAGGTGTTGTGGGGGAAGTCGCGTGAGCGGGCCGGGGGCACGACGAACCTTCTGATGACGCATCTCCTGGACACTGCTGCGGTAGCCGAGTTGCTGTGGGACGGCTTCCTTGCTCCTTCGACACGGTCGGCCCTGGACGCGGTCGCCGGTGGGCCGGGGCGCGGGCGAGGGCTGTTCGCCTGGTTGTGCGGGATTCACGATTGCGGCAAGGCGACGCCGGTGCATCAGCGTCTGTGGTCAGAAGGCGCTGAGGCGGTGCGAGGGTCTGGGCTGATGTGGGTCGAGCCGGCTGCTGTGGCGGGGGCGAAGAGCCAGAGGCGCTGGCGTCACGACTGGGCCGGTGGGTTGATGGCGCGTGAGCTGTTGGCCTCGGCCGGCTGGGGCCCGGAGCAGGTGGACTGGGTGTGGCCTCTGGTGGCGGGGCATCATGGCGCGTTTCCATCGCTGCGGGACGTTCAGGAGCCCAGGACGGCCAAGGGGCAGTTGAGGGGGCGGGGGCTCTGGCGCCAGGTTCAGCAGGCGGTGCTGGATGCCTTCACCCGGGAGCTGGGGTTCGGGGGCCTCGGCGAGCTGCAGCCTGTCGCGGTCCCGTCGCGGGCGCTGCAATTGCAGCTCAGTGGTCTGGTGGTCATGGCGGACTGGATCGCCAGTGACGAACGCTTCTTCAACGGCCTGGATGACCTCAAGCAAGTGAGCCTGGATGCTTCCCGCCAGCGGGCGGCGGCAGCGTGGACGGCACTGGGACTCCAGCGGGGCTGGGGGGCCCTGGCCGCTCCGGCGCCCGAAGCGTTTCGGGACCGGTTCGGATACGCGCCGCGGCCGTCGCAGGCCCTGGTTGTCGATGCTGCGCGCAGCATGGGCGGTCCGGGGCTGATGGTGATCGAGGCGCCCATGGGGGAGGGCAAGACGGAGGCCGCTCAAGCCGCGGCGGAGGTCCTGGCTGCCAGGTTCGGTGCGGACGGTGTCTTTGTGGGGATGCCGACCCAGGCAACCAGCGATCCCATGTTCACCCGCACCCGGCGGTGGCTGGAGGCGATCGACGCGGACCTCGCGTCCCGGGTGGTACTGCTGCACGGTAAGAGGGCCTTCAACCGGGAGTGGAAAGCACTGCTGGAGAACGCGGGAGCCTCCGCGGACGAGGCGTTTGAGGGAGTCGACGAGTTCGGGATGGACGACGACCCCTATGGTGTTCAGCACGAAGAGTGCGGTGAGCAGGAGCGGAAGGCACCCGCGGAGTGGTTCCTCGGGCCGAAGCGCGGGCTCCTGGCCCCGTTCGTCGTGGGCACCGTCGATCAGCTCTTGTACGCGGCCACCCGTACACGGCATGTCATGCTGCGGATGGCCGGGCTTGCGGGCAAGGTCGTGGTGTTGGACGAAGTCCACGCGTGTGACGTGTACATGAGCCAGTTCCTGGCGGAAGCGCTGCGTTGGCTGGGCCAGGCGGGCGTGCCCGTGATCGTTCTCTCCGCGACGCTTGCCCCTGCTCAGAGGCAGGCGCTGTTCGAGGCCTACCTCGCCGGTGCGGCATCGCGGGAGGAGTTCCGGGCGCACGTTCCGGCTCCGCAGGGCTATCCGAGTGTCACGGCCGCCTGGCTGGCCGCCTCCGGTGAGGCGCAGTTCCATGTGGACGTGACGGCGAGCTGGCGCGCAGACCTCCCCGTCGCCGTGCGCGTGATGCCGGAGACGATGCCGGGTGCACGATCCACGCGCGAAGAACGAGAGCGGCTGCAGATCGAGGCGGATACCGCAGTAGGTGATCTGCTGGCGGACGAACTCGCCGACGGAGGGACCGCGCTTGTCATCCGCAACTCCGTCGCGCGGGCGCAGAGCGTCTACGAGGAACTGCGCGGCCGATTCGGTGACGCCGAAGTGCGACTCTTGCACGCCCGCTTCACGGTGGCCCGCCGTGCCGATCTGACGGAGGAGAGCCTGCGTCTGCTGGGGCCCCAGACGCCCCGGCCCCCGGGCGGACGGCTGATCCTGGTGGCGACCCAGCTCGCCGAGCAGTCCTTTGACGTCGATGCAGACCTGCTCGTCACGGATCTGGCCCCCGTCGACCTTCTGCTGCAGCGCATCGGACGGCTGCACCGGCACGAAGGCACAGCGCGCCCGGGACGGCTGCGCATGCCCAAGGCGTTCGTCACCGGCTTCCAGCCGTACGAGGGCCGTGAGCCGGCCTTCGTGTTCGCCAGCGAGATGATCTACGGGCGTCATCTGCTGCTGCGGACCGCTGCCGTACTGCCCGGTGCGGGCAAGGGGTGGTCGGTCCCGGGAGACGTACCCGGGCTGGTGGAGAGCGTGTATGGGACGGATACGTCGCTGCTGCCCGAAGCGTGGCAGGGAGCCGGCGAGGCTGCCGCCCGGGAACAGAACGACCGGGACCGCGCCCGCGCGGAGAAAGCGCGAGAGTTCCTGCTGACCCCGCACGGTGAGCACGAGCGCCGGACACTGGCGGGTCTGCACTACGGCGGACCCACCGCGGGCGGCGATGAGGATTCGCTGCGGGCAGCGGTGCGTGACGGTGACGAATCCGTTGAGGTTGTACTTGTGGTCCGGGACGAGGCCGACGCGGTCTTCCGGACCTTGGCGGGGCGCGCCCTCAGCGTCAACGGAGATGTGGCACCGGACCTGCTGGAGGAGGTACTGGGTTCGACGGTGAGGCTGCCCTCCAAGCTCACACAACCGGCTCTGGAGCTGCGTCCTTTGCCCGGCTGGCACGGGCATCCGTGGTTGCGGCGGAGCCGCGCTCTTGTGCTGGACGCATCACGCAGAGCCCGCGTGGGCGGCGCCACCGTGTCGTACGACGAACAGTTCGGGCTCCGGCAGATGTAGAGGAGCCGCGGCCGGCCGCACCGGCAGCCGCCCTATGGGCCCGGTGAGCCGCCGGGCCGGAGCCCGGCGGGTCGATGCCCCGCCTGACGCGGGGACGAAGCGAACCCCGGTCTGTGAGGCAAACAGAAGAGGGGACCATCCCCGCAGCACGGACCTGGCGGCGTGCAGGCGGGGCCAATTACCGGATTGTCGCAGCCGTTTGCGGAGAACGCACCCAACCTCGCAGACGCCACTGCTAGCTTCAAACATAAGAGATTCGATCAAGGGGGACCGATGACTCATGGCTTTTCCCTGACGGACGATCCCTGGCTGCTCTTACCGTCAACCGCCGGAGAACCGGCACAGGAACGCCCCTTGCGTACAGCGCTGCTGGAGGCGCACGAGTTCGGCGAACTAGTGGTGGAGCTCCCCACACAGAAGCCGGCGGTGTTCCGGCAGGTCCTGCTCCCCGTGATCGTCGCCGCCCTGGGCCGCCCGGCCGATGAGCGCGAGTGGATGAACTGGTACTCCCAAGGGCAGTGGTCGCCCGCGCAGCGTCTCAGGCTCCAGGAATATCTGGACGCGCACCGAGGACTGTTCGACCTCTTCGACCCGGTGCAGCCCTTCGGCCAGGTCGCCGGGCTGTCCACCGCGAAGGGCGAGACGAAGAACGCAGGGCTGATCGTCGCGACCGCAGCCACCGGCAACAACGTACCCCTGTTCGCTTCGCGTACGGAGGGCGACGCCTTCTCGCTGACTCCGGCGCAGGCAGCACACTGGCTGCTGCACACGCAGTGCTGGGACACCGCAGCGATCAAGACGGGCGCGGTGGGCGACCCGCAGGCGAAGGCAGGAAAAACCACCGGGAACCCGACCGGGCCCCTCGGGCAGATGGGCGTCACCCTGCTGGCCGGCAGAACACTCTTCGAGACACTGCTGCTGAACATCCCGGTCGGTGCACCACCGACGTCGAGTGACCTCCCGCAGTGGGAAAGACGAGACCCCGCCAGTCCGCGGCCAGTCGGCACCCCCCAGTGGCAAACGCGAGCCCCCCAGGGGCTCCTGGACCTGTGGACCTGGCAGTCCCGCCGGATCCGGCTCTTTCCGCAAGCGACCGATGAAGGCCTGCGGGTGACCCGGGTCCTCGTCGCCGCAGGAGACCGCATGCCGCACACGCCCGAGACCGAACCGCACACCATGTGGCGCGTGGAGCCGACGGGCGGACGGAACTCGGCAAAAGACAAACGCGGCACCACCCCGCCCCGCCGCCCGTTGCGGCTCCAGCCGGGCAAGGCAGCCTGGCGTGGGCTCGACGCACTCCTGGCACCCGAGCGGCAGCCCCGGGACGCCGGAGAGAAGACGAGCGGGTTCGCCACGAGCAAGCTCCTGGACCAGGCCGGCGCCCTCATGCCCGAGCTCGGCGAGACCTATCCGCTGCGTGTGGAACTCTCCGGCATCGCGTACGGCAACCAGTCGGCCGTCATCGACGACGTGATGTTCGACGCCCTGCCCCTGCCGCTGGCCGCTCTCGACACCGACAGCGATGTCCGCTCAGCCCTCCTCGAAGTCGCCGAACAGGCAGAACAGCTGGCCACAGCAGTCAACCACCTCTCGGCAGATCTGCGGCGTGCGCTCGGCACCGAACCGATCCCCTGGGACAAGGGACAGCGCCCCGGCGAACTCATCCTGCACGCCCTGGACCCGCTGGTGCGACGCATGCTGACGGGAATGAGGGGGCTGGAGGACCTCGAGCGCATCGAAGCCGGCCAGCTCGCCTGGGAACAACTCGCCTGGCGCCGGAGCTGGGAGATCGCCGACCGACTCCTGCAGGCAGTGCCGATCGGGGCCTACACGGGGAGAAGCACCTCCCAGGGAGAGGGGAAGCCCGAGCGTACGCACCGCGTCCCGCTGGCCGAGGCCTCCTTCCTCAGACGGCGAGCGGAAACCCTCCACCGGGCCGACGCCCTTCGCCGCAACAGCGCACGTTCCGAAAGCCAGTAGACGACACACAACAGCCCTGTCGAGGCGCGATAAGCCGGCCACGCCCCGGCCGGATCGATCCGACCACGCCCCCCAGGACATCCCCGCATGCCCACCTGTGACACAGAACCCCCATCACGTCTGGACACGGTCATGACCGCAGAAGACCACACACAGCAGAGAATCTGGCACCGCTACACCGCCGCGGACGGCACCTGGCGCCGCAAGACCGGCACAGCGGCCGAGAAACGCCCGCCCGGAGAAGACCTCGCCGTGCTGCGCAGGGGGCTCGGCCGCCCCGCCGGAACCGTGCTGGAGATGTTCCCGTTCTACACCTGCCCGGTCGACGACTTCGCCGCACGCCGCGGAGAGGTCTCGGCCGCACAGGAGGCCGAACACATGGCACTCGCCCTCTACGGACTGCACCAGCAGAGCCAGGACCGGCCGATGCACCGTGACGCAGTCAGCCTCGGCCAGGCCGTGCTCGAGCTCCGGCGCCACGACCGCACCAGCGAGGCGGCAGTCGACGCCCGATTCCAGCAGACGTTCTCCGCGACATCGACACCGGCCCTCCAACTCCGCCTGCGCGGCCTGGTCACCCAGCTCAGGGACATCAAACAGCCCCTCGACTACAACCAGCTGGCCACCGACATCCTCCACTGGAACCGGCCCGAGTCCCGCACCCGCGTACGCCGCCGCTGGGGCCTGGACTACTACGCCTGGACCCAGAAGACAGCATCTCCGCAACCCGGCCGCTGACCGACAGCAAGCCCAGCATCCGCCCGGCGCAGCTGCCCTCCTTCCAGACGCGCGCCGGCCGCGGGCTTGCCGCGCACTGGCCACACCTCCAACCTGGAGCCATCCCATGAACCAGCGCCTCTACGTCGACGTGCATGTCGTCCAGACCGTCCCGCCCGCCAACCTCAACCGGGACGACCAGGGAAACCCCAAAGAAGCCGTCTATGGCGGAGTCCGCCGCTCCCGCGTCTCCTCCCAGGCCTGGAAGCGGGCATCCCGCCGACACTTCGACGCCCAGGCCCCAGAGCCCGAGCGCGCCACGCGGACCAAGCGCATCACCAACGAACTCGCCACCCGGCTCAAGGGCAACACAACCGACCTAGATCACGACAGCGCCCGACGGATCGCCGCCGCCCTGCTTGCCCAGCTCGGCCTGAGCCAGGGCAAGAAGGCCGGGGACACCGCATACCTCCTCTTCTACGGCAACGCCCAGCTCGACGAGGTCGCCACTCTGGTGAACGACCGGGCCACAGACCTGGCAGCCCTGGACGAAAAGGCCCTGGCCGAGGCGGTCAAGGAACTACCTGTCGCAGAGACCTTCACCACCGGACACCCCATGGGCGTCGCCCTGTTCGGCCGAATGGTCGCCGACATCCCCAAACTCAACGTCGATGCCGCCGTACAGGTCGCCCACGCGCTCTCCACCCACGAGACGCAGCTCGAGTTCGACTACTTCACCGCCGTCGACGACCAGAACGAGAAGGACGAGACCGGTGCCGGAATGATCGGCACCATCGGCTTCAACTCCGCCACCCTGTATCGCTACGCCACCGTCGGGTTCGCCCAGCTGACCGACAACCTCGGCGGAGACACCCAGGCCGCCCTCGACGCGCTCGACCACTTCGTCGACAGCTTCGCCCTGTCCGCGCCCACCGGCTACCAGAATTCCTTCGCTCACCGGACCCGGCCCAGCCTTGTGGCCGTCGTCGTACGCACCGACCAGCCGGTCAACCTGGTCTCCGCCTTCGAGGAGCCCGTGGCGGCGGAAGCCGGCATCCAGGCGACCTCCGCCCGCCGACTCGCCGAGGAACACATCACCGCCACACAGGTATGGGGAGACACCCCGCTCTACAACGCAGCCAGTCACACCTTCACCACACGCGAGCCCCGCACCAAGGACACCGCCGAAACTCTCGCCCAAGCCTTCGGCGCCCCCATCACCTTCGCCGACCTGCGCACCACCCTGCGCGCCCGCATCGCCACCGCCCTGGGAGACCAGGCATGACCACCCCGGACCGAAGCTCCGTCCTCCTTCTCCGCCTTGCCGGCCCCCTTCAGTCATGGGGAGACCGCAGCACCTTCAACCGGCGCGAAACCCGGCCCGAGCCCACAAAATCCGGCATCGTCGGCCTCCTCGCCGCAGCCGCCGGCCGCTCGCGCCACGCAGCCCTGGACGACCTCGCCGGGCTTGCCCTGGGCATCCGCATCGATCAGCCCGGCAGCATCCTGCGCGACTACCACACCGTGAGCGACTACCGCGGCCAGCCGCTCCTCTCCGCCGCCGTGACCGCCAAAGGCCAGCAGAAACCCACTTCACCCGCCAAGCACACCCACATCACCCAGCGGTTCTACCTCCAGGACGCCATCTTCCTCGCAGCAGTGGAAGGCCCCGAAGGCCTCATCGCCACACTCGAACACGCCGTAGGCCACCCCGCCTTCCCCCTCGCCCTGGGCCGCCGCTCCTGCGTACCCGCACAACCACTGTCCCTCGGGCAGCGCACCGGACCACTCGAACACGCGCTGCGCGCAGAGCCCTGGCAGGCCGCCCCCGCCGTACGCAAGCGGTGGGGGCGCCAGAACGGCGACGCAGCCCACATCGACCTGCCCGTCACCCTCGACGACCCGGCAGGAGACGAAGTCCGCGACGACGTCCCCCTGTCCTTCGCCCCCCAAGGCCGGATCTTCACCACCCGCCGCACCCGGCACACCTACCTCCAAGCACCCACCGGCCTCACCCCCGACCCCGCACGCCCCCGGAACACCGGCGGCCACGACCCCTTCGCCCTCCTGGGCTGGTGACCGACATGCCCTTCCTCTCCCGCATTCGCATCAACCCCCTGCGCGCCGAAAGCCGCATACTCCTCGCCAGCCCGCGTGCCATGCATGCCGCCGTCCAAGGCGGGCTCCCCGGCCTGCCCGAACAAGCACGCACCCTGTGGCGGCTAGACCCGGACAACCCCCACCGCCCCCACCTGTTCGTCCTCACCACCGACAAACCGGACTGGACCCACCTCGTCGAACAGGCCGGATGGCCCGGCGCCGAAGGCGAGCACTACGCCATACGCGACTACGCCCCGCTCCTGCAACAGCTGGCACCCGGCCGCACCTTCGCCTTCCGCCTCACCGCCAACCCCGTCCAGAACACCACCCGCCCCGACAAACCCACCACCCGTCAACAGACACGCATAGACGCCGACGGCCGACGGCGCGGCTTCCGCCTAGGCCACCGCACCGCCGCCGCCCAGCTCGACTGGTTCCTCACCCGCACCGCACGGTGGGGCTTCGACGTCCCCGCAGCCCCCCACCAAGACGAAACCCGCAACGCCGACAACGAGCCCCCACGCGACATCCGCATCACCACCCGCCAACGCCGCTCCTTCGGCAAAGGACCAACCACCACGAAGGAAGCCCAGGTCGTCGTGAACTCCGTCACCTTCGAAGGACGCCTGCGCATCACCGACCCCGCCCTGCTCACCGAACACCTCCTGGCAGGCATCGGCCCCTCCAAGGCCTACGGATGCGGACTACTCACCCTCGCCCCGCTCCCCGAAAGGGAATGACCACCCGTGCCCGACATCTGGTGGAAGGCCGACCCCCAGGACCTCCACCGCCTCGTCGACCGCGTCTCCAGCGTCTACGTGGAGCGAAGCCACCTGGACCGCGACGAGAACGCCATCGTCATCATCAACAAGCGGCAAACAGTCCGCGTCCCCGCAGCCATGGTGGCCGTCATGCTCCTCGGCCCCGGCACACGCGTCACCCACGGAGCCATCCGCCTGCTCGCCGACTCCGGCACCACCGTGTGCTGGGTAGGCGAGCAAGGCGTCCGCATGTACGCGGCAGGCCTCGGCCCCAGCCGGGGCGCCGGCCTCCTCCACCGCCAGGCCTGGCTCGTCACCCGCCCCAAGGAGCGCCTCGCCGTCGCCCGCACCATGTACGGCATGCGCTTCCCCGGCGAGGACGTCTCCGCCCTCACCATGCAGCAACTCCGCGGACGCGAAGGCACCCGCGTCCGCAAGTACTACCGCGCCCAGGCCGCCCGGACCGGCGTCCCCTGGAACGGTCGCGTCTACAAGGCCGGCGACGCCTTCGCGGCAGGCGACGACCTCAACCGCCTTCTATCGGCCGCCAACGCCGCCCTCTACGGCATCTGTCACGCTGTCATCATCGGACTCGGTGCCAGCCCGGGACTCGGCTTCGTCCACACCGGCAAGGCGACGTCCTTCGTCCTGGACATCGCGGACCTCTACAAGGCCGAATACACCATCCCGCTCGCCTTCGACCTCGCAGCGCAAGGCCTCACAGAAGAGCGCGACGCCCGACTCGGCCTCCGCGACCTCATCGCCCGCGACAAACTCCTCGTCCGCATCGTCACCGACGTCAAGAACCTCCTCACCTCCGAAGGAACGGACTTCGAGGACCCCGAAGCGAACCTCCTGTGGGACGAACACCTCGGTGCCGTCCCGGGCGGCACCAACTACGCCAGCCACGCGGATCTTTCGGCACACGGAATGACCGACAACCACATAGCGGTCATCGGACCCGAAATCAACGAGGCCGAGCCGACACGATGACCGTCATCATCCTCATCGCGGCACCGGAAGGGCTCCGCGGACACCTCACACGCTGGATGGTCGAGGCTAGCGCCGGCGTATTCGTCGGCAACCCCAGCCGCCGCATCGCGACCGCCTCTGGGAACTCCTAGCCACCAGAATCGGCGACGGCCAGGCCATCCTCATTGAACCTGCCGCGAACGAACAAGGCTGGGCCGTCCGCACCGCAGGCCGCGATCGCTGGCAGCCCGTCGACTTCGACGGGCTGCTCCTCTCCGCCCGCCCCCAAAAGCAACTGAACGAAAACAGCCACCTGCACCGATAAAGCCCCAGCTCAGAAAGCGTCGACCCCGCGCCCGCGGGGATGGTCCGGACGGCGACCCCCTCCTGGTGACGCTGGCGAAGTCGACCCCGCGCCCGCGGGGATGGTCCGATGTTGCTCAATGACACCCGACCGGGCCGGGCGTCGACCCCGCGCCCGCGGGGATGGTCCGGCACAACATCATGGACGCCCTTGGCCGGCTGTGTCGACCCCGCGCCCGCGGGGATGGTCCACCCCTCTCCAGCACGCTGCGCCGGTCCCTGCCGTCGACCCCGCGCCCGCGGGGATGGTCCCGCATGTGGGCCTGGCCCGCGACCCTGGACGCGGTCGACCCCGCGCCCGCGGGGATGGTCCGGGCGGGACGCTCATCGACCCCGACCCGCAGGAGTCGACCCCGCGCCCGCGGGGATGGTCCGTGGGGGTCCCGGTAGTGGGTGCGGACGTCGTAGTCGACCCCGCGCCCGCGGGGATGGTCCGGACGGGCGCCGGGCCGGGAGGCTCGGACCGTGGTCGACCCCGCGCCCGCGGGGATGGTCCGGCATTGACGGCGACGGCGACGGCGATCGGGACGTCGACCCCGCGCCCGCAGGGATGGTCCGGACCCGAAGGACCTTAGAGGGGGTAACACACAGTCGACCCCGCGCCCGCGGGGATGGTCCGGCCTGGAGGAACGTGCTGATGACACGCTCGACGTCGACCCCGCGCCCGCGGGGATGGTCCGGGCGAGGCGGAGGCCTTCCTCGACCGCACCCGGTCGACCCCGCGCCCGCGGGGATGGTCCCATGGCCGGCTATGTCACAGCCCAGAGCAACGCGTCGACCCCGCGCCCGCGGGGATGGTCCGTCCGACGCCACGTTCTGGCGCTCCGGCGCGCGGTCGACCCCGCGCCCGCGGGGATGGTCCGAGTCCCCCGTCGAGACGCAGTCCCGCCGCGGCGTCGACCCCGCGCCCGCGGGGATGGTCCGCTCAACCCCACCGACCGAGCCGCCCGGCTGGTGTCGACCCCGCGCCCGCGGGGATGCTCCGCACTACAAGTTCACCCCCCCACGGATCGGTGGGTCGGCCCCGCGCCTGCGGGGATGCTCCCCGCGAGAAATCGCCGTCCACGCCCCAGTGTTAGGCGGCCATGCACCCGCGGGGATAGTCCGCGCAGGACGGCGCCCCACTCGGCGTTGTGGCCTCGACTCCGCGCCCGCGGGGATGGTCCGATCGTCTGGTTGATGCGGTTCTGGAGCGGGACGTCGACCCCGCGCAGGCGAGAATGGTCCGGACGCGATGGGCATGATTTCCAGTACGTCAAGTCGGCCCCGCGCCCACGCAGGGATGGTCCCAACGACTGCGTCGTCTGCGCCATCGACGGCCTGTCGACCCTGCGCCCGGGGGATGGTCCGTCACGGCGCGGCCGGAGTTGCCGGCCATCGTCGTCGACCCCGCGCCCCAGTCGACCCCGCGCCGGCGGGGATGGCCCAGAGTACGAGGAGCTGGCTGTACGCCTGGCGCAGTCGACCCCGCGCCCGCGGGGATGGTCCGCCGCTGCGGACTTGGACGAGAGCGGTGGTGGCGTCGCTTCAGCGTCTGTGGGGATGGTTTGAGGGTGCCGTGGGTGATCTGTCCGGCAGGGGGTTTGTGTGCGAAGGCGAACTATCGCAACTATGATAGTTGGGGGTAGGTTGGGGGGATGGAGCCGAAGACATACTCGACGATCGACCTCCGCAAGCAGATGGGTGAGATCCTCGACCGCACTCGGATCGCGGGGGAGCCTGCCGCGATCACCCGCAAGGGCAAGACCTTGGCCTACCTGGTGCCAGCCGAGTGGTTCGAGCAGTACATGGCACAGCATCCGTCGGCCCCCGGCGCCGACCAGAGTGCCGCCTGAAGGGCGGGACCGCAGGCAGAGCAGGAGTTCTTCGTCATGACAGCGCAGCCCATTCACTTCGACGGCCCTGGCGGGGAGAAGCCCCGCCCGGTGCCGCCGATGCCCGAACGCACCCCGCAGGCCCTGCGCCTGGCCATTCAGGAACACGCCCCGCATCTGCTGCCGGACTTCGAGGCCCACTGGCGCCGCGCGATCGGTGACGCCTTCAACCTCACCCCGGTACCGGCCTTCATGCGCTTGTGGTGGACCCAGTACGCCATCGCCCGCGACCCAGGCTTGGAAGCCCACCTGCGTGACCTCGAAGCCCGCGCCGCGAAGTCCGAGGACCCTGAGGAGTCCGCCCGGCTCCTGGCCGAGTACAGCCGACTGCGCCGCCAAGCGGCTGGGGTGGAGCCCGGTCGGTGACCGATGAGCTCCCACTCCCGCCCTGGAAGATGGACTGGACGGCAGAGGCGCTCCAGGATTTCGAGAACATGCCCCAGGACGGCAAGCAGCTGGTCCTGTCAGCCCGCGCCGAGCTGATCACCGCCCCGGATCCCTATTACCGGGGCATCGACGCCGACGTGTCACTGCCGCATTGGATCACCGTCCGCCCGCTGGTCTCGACCAGTCCGGGTGGCCCGCACATCGCCGACCTCGCTGGTGGCCGCGGCTGGCTCATCTTCACCTTCATCCGCCGCCATGCCGACCCTCAGATCACCGTCACCGACGCGTTCTGGGCCTGACCGTTCGTCCGTACCAGCAACGCGCCCTGCCCCATGTGCTGAGAGCGAGTTGGCCGGGCGTAGAGACCGGAACTGACCTGGTCTGGACCGTCCTGCCGTCGACCCCGCGCCCGCGGGGATGGTCCTACGCCTGAGAGCAGTCAACCGCTGGAAGACGGACATGCTGAAAGGGCCGGCGGAGAGCCACTCCAAGGGAGCAGCCCGGCACACCACCGGCCCTTAACCACAACCGAGCGGGCCGAAGCCCAGCACAGGAAGTACCCCCAGCCTACAAGGCCCACAGCAACCAACAGCCACCCCGAGGAACACTCAACGTGATCCCCTGCAATCGCCCCGTAATCAACGAGGTCGGCATCGCCCAGCAGGCCGGCACCCCCATCGCCACCTGGCGCCGCCGCGACGCCCCCGCCTTCCGCCAACAGGTAGCCAGCCTGTTCACCGGCCGCATCCTGATCTACGACCTCGCCCAAGCCCAGGCCTACCTCAAGGGCAGGCCCATCCCCGCACTGCCCGCCGGAGAACACCCCGACGACCTCCTCAACGACGAAGAGGCGGCTGCCCTACTCGACGTTACGGCCAGCACCGTCCGCGGCTACGCGACCAGGGGCTATCTCTCAGCTGGCAAGACCGTCTACAGCATCCGCGTCTGGCCTCGCTCTGACGTCGAGGAGCGCCGGAAGAACGCGCCCGGACAGGGAAAGGGAGGCGGCCGCCCCCCAGGTACAGGAACAGGTCCCCGCAAGGCACACGCCTACGAGGGAGACCCCCGCCTGCACACCGCTGCCGCGGCCCTCAGAGAAGCCGGCGACACCCCCCGCACTCACATCGCGGCAGCCCTCGCCCGCCAGCACGGTGGATCCACACGCACCTGGGAACGCCTCCTCACCCAAGTCAGCCAGACCCCCTAGCGTCCGTCCCACTGGGAGCCCCAGCCGGTGTTGATGTCGACCCTGCGCCTGTGGGGTTGGTCCGGTACTGGTCATGCGGTACACGACGAACGTGGAGCCGGCCCTGCGGTCGTGGATGGTCCTGGTGGCTCTGTTCACGGGAACGGGCAGCAGATGTTCACCACTGCGGGAGGCCCTGCGGTCGGTGGCTGTTCGATATTCACCCGAATGGCAGCACGTTGCAGGGCCCACCACGACCCAGCCGGGTGCTCTAGGGGGTTCATGGGAACCCACAGGTGCTCGGGGGACTGACGATTCCACCACCCTGCGCACGACGTGAGTCTCGGTGTTCACGCCGTTTACCACCGGCATGGCGTACCCCTGGGCATCACCGGGACGGCCATGATCAAGGCATGGCAAGGATTGGAGGCCGCAGCTACCGGCGCCAGCAAATGCTGCTGGTCGGGGTGGGTGGGCTGCTAGTCACGGCAAGCGTGGTGTGGGTCGGGTGGCACCTGATGCGCGGCGGTCAGGACGCGGCCACGACCGCCACCCTGCTCGGGCTGCCCCTCACACTGATGGGCCTGCTGCTCACGGCGGTGGGCCTTCGGCGCCGCCCGGAGGGCGACTTGGCACAGCAGGCGCGCGGCTGGGCGTCAACACTGGCCGAGCAGGTGAAGGAGGACGAGCAGCGGCAATGGCGGCAGCTCATCGGAGACGACACCCAAAGAATCAACCTGACCTTCACCCTCCACCCGGAGCCGGGGCGGGCCGCAGAGACTCCGGCCGCCGCAGGGCGCCTACTCGAAGGGACCCCGACCATCCCGGATGTTGCCTCGTACTTCCGTCATACGCGCCCGCGCCGACTGGTGGTCACCGGCGCGCCGGGAGCGGGCAAGAGCGTGCTCACCCTGGAGCTGATGTTGGCCCTCATCGAGGAACGGGAGGAGGGAGACGCGGTCCCCGTACGCCTGTCACTGGCGGAGTGGGACACCACCGTCCCCTTGCCCGAACGGCTCGCCCGACACCTGGAGGACGTCTACGACTGGTCGGCCAAGAGGGCCAAGGAACTCATCCGCCAGCACCGCGTACTGCCGGTACTGGACGGGTTGGACGAGATGGACCCCACAGCGCCCGACGGCACGCCCTCCCCCGACGCCCCACGTGCCCTGGCCGCTCTGCGCGCCCTCAACGCCTACCAAGACGGTCGCGCCGCCGGGCCGGTGATTCTGACGTGCCGCACCCGCCATTACGAAATCCTGGACAGCGGCACCCGGCTGCTCGATGCCGCCCGCATCGACATCGACCGCGTCACCCCGCCCACTGCCCGCACCTACCTGCTCCAGCGTGCCCCCGACCCCGCGCGCTGGCAGCCGGTCCTGGACGCGTTGGACGCCGACCCCACTGGCACGCTGGCCACCACCTTGTCCACGCCATGGCGGCTGAGCCTCGCCGCCACCGTCTACGCCCACGACGGCGCCCCCGCCGACCTGCTACGCCACGCGACCCCAATTGACCTGGACGAACACCTGCTGGCCCGCTTCATCCCCGCGGCCACTGCTCTCTACGCGCGCCCACTCCGTCCCTACTCCGCGGCCGACACCCATTACTGGCTGGCCCGCCTGGCCGCCTACCTCAGCGCACCATCCCCTGTTCCGGTGGCACCGACGCGGGCAGGCTCCGGACCTCGCACCGACTTGGTCCTGCACCAGTTGTGGCCCATGGCCGGATCCCGCAGGGTACGAGCCACCGACGCCCTTGTGACCACGCTCCTAGTCTTGCTGCCGCTTCCTGTTGCATGGGCCGTCGGCATCCCGCTGATTGGGTTCGTGTGGATCGCGTTCGTACTGTCCGCGTGTGTGGCCTGCCTTTCAGCGGCGCACCCTGAGGTGGCACCGCCCACGTATATGCACTTGGGATACCTGCACACGAAAGCCGGGCGCGAAGAGCTCGCGCTGTGGGCCCTGGCAGGGCTCGCGGTCGCCCCTCTGATCTGGTTGAGAACCGGACGCCAGGCCGGGCTCGTAGCCCTGCTCGTGTGCGGGATCCTGCTGGGGATCGTAACGGGGCTGGGCAGCCTCTCCAGGCGCGAGCCGGCAATGAGTGCACGGCCCCGTGATGTCATCCGCGGTGATCTTCTGCAAGGCCTCGCGGAAGTTGTTCTGACCGGGACCTACACCGGAGTGATCGTGCTCTTGATTATGGACATTCTTGGGGTTGGGATCGCGGATGCGCTGCTGCTCGGGCTCGCGGTCGGGCTCGGGGCAGGGGTCGGGTTCGGTACTCAGTCCGGACGCCGCTACCTGGCATTCATGCTGTGCTCCAGGGGAGAAATGCCAACAAGGCTCGGGATCTTCCTGGATTGGGCCTGTAGCGCCGGGCTGCTGCGCTTCTCGGGCGCCGCCTACCAGTTCCGGCACCGCGAATTCCAGCAATGGCTGGCACGTACTCCCGGCCCCCCGCCCGTGTAGTCGGCCGACATCCGGCGGAGCTCGTTCCGCACGCAGGCTCGGCACCGACATGAACCCTGAGCGCTGCAGGCTGCTAGTCGGACGACGACGGGGTGAGAGGACTCGGCCCGGGGCCCTATCTTGACTGGCGCCGTTCGATTCCGGCGGTCGCTCAGGTGCCTCCCGCAGTGGTGAACATCTGCTGTCCGTTCCAGTGAACAAAGCCAGTCCTGGCCGCCTCCGCCAGCGGGGGTTCTCCGGGGCTACCCCGCCGCCCACTCCACGCCCAGCTCGGCGAGCGCGGACAGCTGCGCCTGGTCGAGCTTGTCGCGGCGGGCCTTCTGGTTCCCGATCCAGATGCCGGTCCGGTGCGGTCCGTCCGGGAGGTGTTCGATGTGTGCTCGGCCGGGCAGGCCGCCTTCCCGCGCAACGTACTGCTGCAGGGCCTGGAGGCCTTTCTGGAACGCTGCGCCGCCTGCGCGCGGCCCGGTGGCCGTGGCCGTCTTCGCCGCCGCCTTACGGGCCCGTCCGACCGCCTGTGGCTTCACGCCGAGTTCGCCGAGTCGGCGCTGTTGCTCGGTGTTCAGCTGGTCCCAGTTGCGCCGCTGGGCGGCGAGCCAGCGTCCGAGGTCCTCGCCGTGCCGGGTCACTCCCGGCACGATCGAGGCCGGGCGGGCGCCTTCGGCGAGGAGCTGGGTGAGGTAGGCGTAGTGGCGTTGCCAGTCGACGGTCCATCCCAGCGTTCCGGGGTTCCAGTCGGGGTCGAGGGCGGCGAGCGCGGCGGCCCGCCGGCGTGCCCGGCCGGGGTCCTTGCCCAGTCCGCCGGGGCGGCGGATGTTTGTGAGGTATTGCCCGATCGCGATGTCGAGGATGGTGGCGCCGCGTGGTGCGGCCAGGGTTCCGTGCAGCTGGTGGTAGGCGCGGGCTGCGCCGAGGTTGGTTGCGAAGCCGGCGTCGGCGGTGTCCCACACGATCCCCAGCTCCTCCAGCTCGGCCGCGCGCTCTCCGGTCATCGTCCCGGCCCGGTAGGCGCGCCGCTGATCGGACAGCCACCGCCCCAGCGGGAACTTCCCCTCGGTTTCGACGTGCTCGTAGGGGACGTCGAGGTCGCCTTCCCGCTGCCGGTACCGCAGCGCAGCCTCCGCGCCGCGACGCCAGTCCTGCCGCTCGGTGTTGATCACCTGGTAGCTGATCCACTTCGCGATCAGCGCCGGATCCCGTGGGGCCGCGAACCGGAGCAGCAGCCGTGACTCCTCCTCACCGTCCTCGGGCGCCTTCCCGACCGGCAAAGACGGGTCTACGATCCTTTTCTGATTCTCTTGCGGAATAGCGAGCATTTCCACAGCCTTTTCATCGTGCGCCCGAAGTCCCGCCAAAACGCGAACCAGCGGGCGGTAGGAATTCGACGAAAGCATGTCCTCAGGCTTTTCGTCCTCCCGCAAAAAGATGGGCACGATAAGGGTGGCCATCTTTCCTTCACCAGGCTTCTGCCGCAAAGCCCGTCCGATGGCCTGCACGATGTCCACCGCCGATCCCTTGGGGTCGATCAGGGCCACGCTGTCCGTTGCCCGGATATCGACCCCTTCGCCCAGGACCCGGCAATTC
>NZ_JARAYQ010000186.1:0-17424 GCF_033794505.1 Streptomyces sp. MB09-01
GGGGAGGGGGGACGGGGACAGGGGTGCGATGGTCATGGCGGCTCCTGATCCGGGCACGGAGGGCCAGGCCGGCAGGTGCGTGGCCTGGCTCCTTTACTTCTTCCGTGACCGGCTGGATTCGACATGACCGCTCAGCGGCCCTTGGATGTGCGGACGCTGAACTCGACGGTGAACGCCGCGATGGCCTCTGCGGTGAACGCCGCAGTGGCCTCGCCGAGGGTGAACGCGGCACTGAGCGTGGCGCTGACCGCGGCGGTGGCCCGGCTCAGCGGTCGGAGCTGAGGACCTTGCCGATCTCCTCGGAGGCCGTCCGGGCGGCCTGCTTGGGGTCCCGGCCGGTGAGCACGGCCGTCATGAAGGGCTTGATCGGATTCTTCGCCTCCACCTCGGCCCAGCGCGCGGAGGTGGGGGTGGCCCGGCCCTGGGCGGCGCCGGGGGCCATGCTGGCGGCGCCCTCGTTGCCCTCGACCACGTGCGCGAGGGTGGTCTTGTTCGGCACGTAGCTCATCGTGCGGGCGAGTGCGGTCTGCCACTTCTCGCTGACCAGGGCCGTGATCACGTCAACGGCGTGCTTCCGCTGTCCGGTCCGCTCCGGGATGATCAGGTCGGAGCCGCCGGTGAACACGGCGCCCGCCTTGTCGGAGGTCTTGCCGGGGATCGGGAAGAAGCCCAGCTTGCCCTTCAGGGCGGGGTTGGCCGCCTCGATCTCGGCGGCCTGGCCGGGCGGGGCGATGATCTGCGCCGTCCGGCCGCGCGCGAAGACCTGCGACTGCGGGGGCGTCTCCTCGTCGGCGTCCTCGGGGCCGTCGCCGAGGGCCTGGAGCTGCCTGTAGAAGTCCATGCCGGCCAGGGCCTTCTCGTCGTCGAGGGTGCCGACCCACTTGCCGCCGGTCTCGACGGCGAGTTCGCCGCCCTCGTCCCAGATGAAGCCGGCGAGGACGTACCAGTTCTGGCCGGCGAGGTAGATGCCCTGCTGGTCGCCCTTGTCGAGCTTCTGGGTGGCCTGGATCCACTCCTGGCGGTTCTTGGGCGGGGTCTTGATCCCGGCGTTCGCGAAGAGGTCCTTCTGGTAGATGACCACCCGGTTGGCGGCGTACCAGGGGACGCCGTACTGGGCGCCGTTGATGCTGCCCGGGTCGGAGAGGCCCTTGAGCCAGTCCTTGCTGCCCCATTCGCGCAGGCCCTCGAGGGTGAGTTCGGAGAGGCCGCCCTTCTCGATGTACTGGGCCACCTGGGTGTTGCCGACCTCGATGACGTCGGCGGTCTCCTTGCTCGTACCGTCGAGCACGGCGTTCACCTTGTCGCCGATGCCCGTCCACTCCTGGATCTTGACGTCCAGGTCGACACCGGGGTGTTCGTTCTCGAACGAAGCGGTGAACCGGCCGATGAAGTCCTCCGAGGCGCTGCCCTTCATCAGCCAGAGCGTCACCTTCTGCGGCCCGGCGGCGGAGTCGGCCCACTGGCTGCAGCCCGTGAGGGCGGTGGCGGCCGCGAGGGCGGTGCACAGGGCGGGGAAGCGCATCTTCAAGAGGGTCACCTTCTGGGGGCTCGATCTCAGATGGCTCGAAATTGGCATAGACCAATAGGCGGGTCAAGGACCTTGCGCTCGGGATTGTTGGCGCAAAGTTCGCGGAGCCGGTCTTACTGGGGCACCGTAGAAACAGGCAAAAGCCACCCACTGTCGGGAGACCCCCATGTCCAATCACACGTACCGGGTGACCGAGATCGTCGGCACCTCCCACGAGGGCATCGATCAGGCCATCCGCAACGGGATCGCCCGCGCGGGCCAGACCGTGCGGAACCTGGACTGGTTCGAGGTGGTCCAGGTGCGCGGCCACATCGAGAACGGGGAGATCGCCCACTACCAGGTGGGCCTCAAGGTCGGCTTCCGCCTCGAGGGCGAGGACTGAGCACCCGCCCGGCGCTCGGCCCCCGGCCCGGCCCCGTCACGTCCGGCCCTCGACCTCCTGCGCGGATTCGAGCTCCGGCGCGTCCGCCGCCCAGTCTGCCAGTACCACCCGGAAACCGGCGGCCCGCGCGGCCTGGCAGACGAGCTCGTCGTCGTCCACGAGCATGCGCACCTCCCGGCCGCGGGCGATCCGTCCCAGCACCTCCAGCTTGGTCGTGCGGGCCGGCCGCCGGTCCTGGTTCCCCCGCATCCACAGCCGCCCCTCGGGCAGCCCGTGCCGGGTGAGCCAGTCGACGGTGTCGGCCCTGCACCGCTCGGGGCGCCCGGTCAGGTACACCACCTCGCAGTCGGCCGCGCTCTCCGCCGCCAGCGCCACGCCGCGCGCGAGCGGCGGATCGGCCGGGGCCGCGCCGAAGAAGCCGGTCCAGTCGCGGGGGCGGCGCTCCAGGAAGTGCTGGCGATGGCCGGTGTCCGCCAGGGTGTTGTCGATGTCGAAGACGGCCAGCGGCCGAGAGGTGCGCTTCTCGCTCATCCGGCCAGCCTAGGGCCGGGCACCGACACGGGTGCGGCCCCGGCGGAGGGGCGCGGGGAAGCGAGTCGGGGAAGCGAGTGGAGGCAGCGCGAGGGGGAATCCTGACGGCCCCCGGGCGTTGACTCCTCTGTGATCCGAAAACTCTCGATTCTCGACCGGTCCCGCACCCGCGAGGGCCACCCGGCCCCGCAGTCCCTGCGCGACACCGTGGAGCTGGCCCGGACTGCCGAGGAGCTCGGCTACCACCGCTTCTGGGTGTCGGAGCACCACAGCGTGCCCGGGGTCGCGGGCTCGGCGCCGACCGTGCTGGCCGCGGCCGTCGCCGGCGCGACCCGCCGGGTCCGGGTCGGCACGGGCGGGGTGATGCTCCCCAACCACCAGCCGCTGGTGGTCGCGGAGCAGTTCGGGGTGCTGGAGTCGCTGTTCCCCGGCCGGATCGACATGGGACTCGGCCGCTCGGTCGGCTTCACCAACGGGATCCGGCGGGCGCTGGGCCGCGACACCGGGGACGCCGACCGCTTCGAGGAGCAGCTGACCGAGCTGCTGGGCTGGCTCGACGGCACCCAGCAGGCGCACCCCGAGGTGCACGCCCGGCCCGCCGAAGGGCTGCGGATACCGGCGTACGTCCTGGCCACCGGCGAAGGAGCGGGGATCGCCGCCCGGGCCGGCCTGCCGCTGGTGGTGGGCGACCTGCGGGCCCGCGACCGGGTGAGGGAGATCGTGGAGGCGTACCGCAAGGAGTTCCGGCCCTCCGCCCGGGCCGCGGAGCCGTACGTGGTCGTCTCCGGAACGGTGGCGGTCGCCGCCACCACGGATGAGGCCCACCGCATTCTGGTCCCGGAGGCCTGGTCCGTCGCCCGCTCCCGCACCCGGGGCAGCTTCCCGCCGCTCCGCCCGGCGGAGGAGATCGAGGCCCTGGAGATGCCCCCGAAGGAGCGGGACCTGTACGAGGGCGCCCTGGCCGGCCACATCCACGGCACCGAGGACGAGGTGGCGGCGCAGCTCTCCGAGGTCGCCGCCCTGACGGGCGCGGACGAACTCCTGGTCACCACCTCCACGTACGACCGCACGGCACTCCTGGACTCATACGCACGCCTGGCCCGCGTGGCGGGTCTCTAGGGGTTCCCGCGGACGCGCTCTGGCCGGCTCCGGCATCGGGTAGCGTCAGTGAACTGCGCCGGTCGCGTCTCCGGTGCGGGGTCAACTGAACTGTGCGGGAGTTGTGTTGAACAGGAGATCAGGCGGCCAGGGCGCGCCCGGGTTGATGGTGCTGTCGATCGGGGTGGGAAGCTTCCGCGATGGCTCCGACATGGAGGAGCTCGGCTTCGTCGCCGATCGGATCGAGGAGGTCGGGAAGGCCTTCGAGCAGTTCGGGGCGGTGGTGGAGACATCGCTGGACGGGACCGAAGGCGAGATCGACGCCCTGTTGCGGAAGTGGATCGTCGACGAGCGGAAGTCCGCCGATGTCGTCGTCATCCATATGATCGGACACGGACGGACCGACCGCAGCGGCCGGCTCTCCTTCGTGGCCCGCGACGACCGCGAGGTCGACGTGGACCGGTGGATCGAGAAGGCGCAGCGGGAAGCCGAGCGGGGCGGGGACGGCCAGCGCGTGGTGTTCCTGGTCGACACCTGCGGGGCGGGCACCGCGACGGGACGGCAGCCCATCTCCGAACTCGACGGCGAACGCGGCGTCTGGTCGCTCGGCGCGTCCATCAGCAGCTCGCCGACGGAACGCGGCCGGTTCAGCGGATGGGTCGCGAAGGCGTTGGACGCGCTGTTCTTCACCGACTTCGCCCTGGACGTCGAGTCGATCGGGTTCACCCGGTTCGTCCGGGCTCTGATCGCCGAGGTCAAGGCGGACACCACGTGGCGCATGTCCCTCGGCTTCAGCGTGGAGCAGGGCGACGGCGAGTGGCCGTTCCTCCCGAACCCCCTGACGGCCGAACGCACTCCGGAACAACTCCAGTTGCAGCGCCGCTCCCTGGGCTTCGTTCCCGGCGAGGACCTGGGAGACCTGGGCACCCAGGTCGCGGCGGGCAAGGAGATCAGCGACAGCCTCTACTTCATCGACCGCGCGTCCGGGCGCGGTCTCATCTCCGCCGACGACAGGACGGGCTTCTTCTCGGGCCGCGCCGCGGAGCTGAAGCGCTACCACACGTGGCTGGCGGGCGACGGCCCCCTGCTGACGGTTACGGGTGCGGCAGGCGCCGGCAAGTCGGGGCTGCTGGGCCTCGTCGTGTGCGCGGCGGCCCCGAAGCTCCGACGGGGTGTCAGGGAGCTGTGGGAGTCCGCCGCGCACGATCTTCCGGAGGTCCCCGACATCGTCGCCCTGCACGCACGCCAGCGCTCGGTGCAGCAGGTGATCGACATCATCGTGGAGCAGACGGGACTCGAACCGCCCAAGGACGAGGAGAACCCTGAGGACCAGGCCCGCGAAAGGGAAACGGGGAGCGCCGACCCCGTCCAGTGGACCGGCGCCCTCCTGCGCAAGGCCCTCGCCCAGGAGCAGAAGCACCGTCTCCTCGTGGTGGACGCCGTGGACGAGAGCACCGACCCTCCCGCGGTCCTGCGACTGATCAGCGGCCTCCTCGCGCCGGAACGGCGGGACGGCACGCTGGCGAATGCGCCGTGCAGGGTCCTGCTGGGCGGACGGCGCGAGGTGATGGCGGGGCTGTCCAGCGCCGAGGAGCTCGCGGAGATCGCCGCCGACCAGATCGATCTGGACACGGCGGATCCCGTCGCGCTGGAGGAAGACGTACGCCATTACATCGCGCGGCTGCTTCGTGCCGGCAAGCCCTACGCCAGCGGCCCCTCATCGGAGTTCGTCGACACGCTCGCGAAGCGAGGGGCGAGCGGCATCGTCCGTCACCTGCGCTCGGACAGCTTGTGGGGACCGTTCCTGCTCGCCGGCCTGTACGTGCACTACCTGGTCACCCTGAAGTACCCCCCGCAGGACGAGACCGCGGCGCGGGCCTACGCCCGGGAGGCATCGGCGGACCTGCCGGACCTGATGGAGGCCGTCCTCCTCGCCCGGCACGACGAGTTCCCCTCGTTGCGTGCGGTCCTCTCGATCCTCGCCCGGTCGCACGGGGACGGAATGCCGCTGACGACCTTGCGTCGTTGCCTCAAGGCCATGGATGCCGACGACATCACCGACAAGAAGTTCCTCGACACGCTGCGGGAGGCTTCGCCGTTCCTCCGTACCGGAGTCGACCCGGAGAGCGACGTGGCCCTCTACCGGATCTTCCACCAGGGGCTGGCGGACTACTTGCGCGACCACCCGGTGAGTTCGGATGCGGTGGACGCCGCCCAGAGCCTGGACCTCGAACGGAGGCTGCTCTCGGAAATCGTCGGGCCCTTCACGACGGGTGCCGCCGAGCCCTGCGACAACTGGTACGCCGCAGAACCGTACGTGCTGCGGCACGCGCTGGGGCACGTCGCCGCGGCCGATGCGGCCGAGTCCGCGGAGTTGCTCCTGACCGACCCCTACTTCCTCATCCGCTTCGACCCCCGGCAGGATCACCGGGCGATCGACATGACGCGGTCCGAGCAGGCCGCCGAGTACGTCCGGCTCCTGAGTGCCTCGTGGTCCGCGCACGCGCAGATCAGGAAGGCGTCCGACCGCGCGTCGGTGTGCGCCTTCGACGCCGACCGGTTGAACCTTCCGAAGCGCCGCAAGCAGTTCGCCCGCATCGCTGGGATGGTCGCCTTCCAGCCGGAAGAGGCTCATTCCCTTCTCTGGGCAGAGGGTGGCCAGGTGGACGCCAGCACCCGCTTCATCGAAAGTGTGAGCTCGGCGGTCCACGATGTGGCGTTCTCGCCGGACGGTGGCCTCGTCGCGGCTGCCACGAGTCAAGGCGTGCACGTCGTCGAGACGGATACGTGGCGCGCGATCGCGCCCTTGTTCGGCCATTCGCATGCCTCGATCACCGACCTCGCGTTCTCGCCGGACGGCCGTCTGCTCGCGTTCGGAACGAACGCCTGGACACGGAGCATCCAGTTCTGGGACGTCGAGAAGCGCACTCTTGTCGGAGAGCCCTGGCACCACGTGACCGGGAGGGTCAGCGCCCTCGCCTTCTCCCCCGACGGCCGTCGGCTCGCGGTCGGACGCCACGACCTCGGTGCCTCCGTCTGGGATGTGACCGGCGGGCATCCGGTCGAGGAGGTGAGCCTCCAGCACAGCGAAGGTGTCGACGACGTACGGTTCAGCCCCGACGGGGAACTGCTGGCCGTGAGTGGTGGACGCGGGCTGGCCGTCTGGACGACGAACGACTGGAACCGCGTGTCCCTCAGCACGGAGAAGGCCCGGGCCATCGCCTTCTCGCCGGACGGCCGCCTGCTCGCCGCACTCGACAACGGGGGGGTCGGTCTCTGGTCCTGCGAGACGCTCGCATGGATACGCCGGGTGGGCCAGAAGCCCATGATCGTCGGCGGTGGCCTCTCCTTCTCCTCCGACGGAGCACTCCTGGCGATCGGCAGCTGGAGTTCGTTGGACGTCGTCGAGGTCTCCTCGGGGCAAACGGTCAGCAACCTTGCCGGCAGAGGCTCCTACAACACTTCCGTGACGTTCCACCCCTCGAATCCGTCGCTGCTGATCAGCGGTGACGGGGAGGGGCGCCTACGCCTCTGGAACGGGCTGGGAGAGGAAAATCAGGCGCCGAAGCTCACGCAGTTCGCCCCGTCCACCGTCGGCTCGCCCGACGGGCGGCTGATCGCCGTCCTCAACAGGAACACAGGACGTCTCGAACTCCGCGATCCGGCCACCGGGGAAACACTCGCGAAGGTGCCCGGGAGAAGCGGCTCCCATTTCCTCTTCTCGCCCGACAGCCGGCTCCTGATCGCCTCGAACTACTCCGGATCCCTGCAGGTCCTCCGCACAGGCTCGCTCCCCCCTCCGCCCGCCGAGACCCTCCGCATCGGCGGACACCCGCAGGCCCCGCACCGCCTTGCCTTCTCCCCCGACAGCAAGTGGTTCGCACTCGCGGTCATGGAGCATTCGAAGACCTCGGTGATCAAGATCTGGGCAACCCACGGTCTGCGCCTCGTCAGGCGCATTCCGCTGCCCGACCCACCGGACACCTTCGGGTTCGCAGGATCGGGGAAGCTGTTCGTCACCATCAACGGAGCCCTCGCGGTCTACGACTGCGGCGACACCGATTCGGAGGAGCCCCCCGTATGACCCGCGTCCTCGGCATCCACGGCGTCCGCAACTACAAGGCCGCCGACAGCACGCACCACCTGGGCAGTGCCCGGCTGCGCGCCGACTGGCTCGCCGCCATCGGGGCGGCCGCCCCCGGGCTCGACCTGGAGACGGCCTACTACGCCGACCTGCTGCGCAGCGAACGGCAGAGTGCGGATCTGGCCGACGACGAGCTGGCGCTGGTCGAGCAGTGGGCGAGGGTCTGGGGAATCGATCCGAGCGGGGCGCAGGGCCGGGCCACGGGCTGGCTGCGGTGGATCTGCGGGCAGGTCGCCGAGCGGACCGAGCAGAACCCCGCGGTGGTGGAGAAGAGCATCAAGCTGTTCTTCCCCGAGGTGGCGCGGTACTTCGCCGCCGGGCGCGACCTCGTGCGCGAGCGGGTGAAAACGGCGATGGTCCGGCACCGGCCGGACGTCGTCGTGGCGCATTCGCTGGGCAGTGTGGTCGCCTACGAGGCCCTGCACGACCTGGCGGGCGAACTCGACGTACGGCTCCTGCTGACCCTGGGGTCCCCGCTGGCGCTGCCGAACGCCGTCTTCCACCGCCTCGATCCGGGTCCGCTGGAGGGCCGGGGTGCCAGGCCTCCGGGTGTGCGGCGGTGGGTCGACATCGCGGACGTCGGAGACTTCGTGGCCGTCCCGAAGGGGGAGCTGGCCCGGGTGTTCGAGGGGGTGGAGGGGCGGCCGGAGATCAGCATCGCCCCCTTGTGGCCGCACAGCGTGCTCGACTACCTGAAGCATCCGGCGGTGGCCGAGGCCATCACGGCCGCCGGCCGCTAACGCCGCCGCACAGCCGACCAGGCCCTAAACTGGGGCGAATGCACCAGTTCACCGATCCTCAGGCGCCCCGTGACCCCTTCGTACGGGTCCGGGGCGCCCGGGAACACAACCTGCGCGGCGTCGACGTGGACATCCCGCGCGACGCGCTGACCGTCTTCACCGGGGTGTCCGGGTCCGGCAAGAGCTCGCTCGCCTTCGGCACGCTCTACGCCGAGGCCCAGCGCCGCTACTTCGAGTCGGTGGCCCCGTACGCCCGCCGGCTCATCCACCAGATCGGCGCCCCGAAGGTGGACTCCGTCACCGGGCTGCCGCCGGCCGTCTCACTGGAGCAGCGCCGCTCCTCGCCCGGCTCGCGCTCCTCCGTCGGCACGGTGACGCTGCTGTCCAACTCCCTGCGGATGCTGTATTCCCGCGCCGGAACCTATCCGCCCGGCGCGCCGCGGCTCGACTCCGACTCGTTCTCGCCCAACACCGCCTCCGGGGCCTGCCCTTCGTGCCACGGGCTCGGCCGGATCCACCGCACCAGCGAGGAACTCCTCGTTCCGGACCCCGGCCTGTCGATCCGTCAGGGTGCCGTCGCCGCCTGGCCCGGTGCCTGGCAGGGCAAGAACCTGCGGGACATCCTGGAGGCCCTCGGCCACGACGTGGACCGGCCGTGGCGGGAGCTGTCCGCGAAGGACCGCGAGTGGATCCTGTTCACCGAGGAACAGCCGGTGGTGACCGTGCACCCGGTGCGTGAGGCCGAACGGATCCAACGGCCGTACCAAGGCACGTACATGAGCGCCCACCGCTACGTCATGCGGACCTTCTCCGACAGCAAGAGCGCCACGCTGCGGGCGCGCGCCGAGAGGTTCCTCGCCGATTCGCCCTGCCCGGTGTGCGAAGGGCGGCGGCTGCGTCCGGAGGCTCTGGCCGTCACCTTCGCGGGGCGGACCATCGCGGAGCTGGCGGGGCTGGCACTGAGCGATCTGGACGCCGTGCTGGCCGGGGCGCCGCTGGACGGGGAGGCCGCCCGGGTGCTCGCGGCGGACCTGCGCTCCAGGATCGGGCCGGTCACGGAGCTGGGACTGGGCTATCTGAGCCTGGACCGGACCGCGCCGAGCCTGTCCGCTGGCGAGCTGCAGCGGCTGCGGCTGGCGACGCAGCTGCGGTCGGGCCTGTTCGGCGTGGTGTACGTGCTGGACGAGCCGTCGGCGGGGCTGCACCCGGCCGACACCGAGGCGCTGCTCGGCGTACTGGACCGGCTGAAGGAGGCCGGGAACACCGTATTCGTCGTCGAACACCATCTGGATGTGGTGCGGCACGCGGACTGGCTGGTGGACGTGGGGCCGCTGGCCGGGGAGCACGGCGGGCAGGTGCTCCACAGCGGGCCGCCGCAGGAGCTGGCCGGTGTGGAGGGGTCGGCGACGGCCCGGCACCTGTTCGCGGCGCGGGAGCTGGCCGCGGCGGCGCGGCCGGTGCGCACGGCGACCGGGGAAGTCCGCCTGACCGGGGTGGACCGGCACAACCTGCGGGACTTGGACGCGCGGTTCCCGCTGGGGGTGTTCACGGCCGTGACCGGGGTGTCGGGATCGGGGAAGTCCACGCTGGTGGGGCAGGTACTGGCCCGCGAGGTCGGTGAGCGGCTCGCCGAGGCGGACTTTCCCGTACGGCGGCTCGTGGAGGTGGACCAGAAGCCGATCGGGCGGACCCCGCGGTCCAACCTGGCGACGTACACGGGCCTGTTCGACGTCGTGCGGCGGCTCTTCACGGCGGCGCCGGAGTCGAAGGCCCGCGGCTGGAAGGCGGGCCGGTTCTCCTTCAACGTGGCGGGCGGCCGGTGCGAGACCTGCCAGGGCGAGGGGTTCGTGTCGGTGGAGCTGCTGTTCCTGCCCAGCACGTACGCCCCGTGCCCGGAGTGCGCCGGCGCCCGGTACAACTCCGAGACGCTGGAGGTCCGTTACGAAGGCCTGGACATCGCGGAGGTGCTCGGGCTGACGGTGGAATCCGCGGCCGCCTTCTTCGCGGAGGTCCCGGCGGCGGCGCGCAGCCTGCGCGCGTTGGAGGACATCGGGCTGGGCTACCTGCGGCTGGGACAGCCGGCCACCGAGCTGTCGGGCGGCGAGGCGCAGCGGATCAAGCTGGCCACGGAGCTGCAGCGGCTGCGGCGGGACCACACGCTGTACCTGCTGGACGAGCCGACGACCGGCCTGCATCCGGCCGATGTACGGGTGCTGCTGCGGCAGTTGCACGGGCTGGTGGACGCCGGGCACTCGGTGGTGGTCGTGGAGCACGACATGGACGTGGTGGCCGGCGCGGACTGGGTGATCGACCTGGGCCCGGGCGGCGGTACGGCGGGCGGCCGGGTGGTCGCGGAGGGCACCCCGGCGCAGGTGGCGGCGGCGGGCCGGGGCCGCACTGCGGCGTACCTGGCGCGGGCGCTCGACGGGTAGGAGACGGGCCGGGTCCGGCCGGGACGGCACGGTTCGGATGGCGGTCAGGCATGGCGGTCAGGCATGGCGGTCAGGCATGGCGATCGGTTATTGCGGTCAGGCATGGCACTCGGGCGAGGTGGTCAGGCATGGCGATCGGGGGCGGCGGCCGGTCCTGCCGGTCAGGTGGCGGTGGCCGTGACGCGCAGCAGGTTGTGGTCCGAGACGTTCGTGTCGAGCGGGAGGGCGTCGGCGCTCGCGGCCCGGAAGTGCGGGGCGCCGAGGAAGAGGTAGTCGAGCTTCTTCGCACCGAAGCTCGTCTCGCCCGACCGGCACGCGGAAGTGGAGGCGGGCGGGCAGACGGCGTGGTCGAAGAACTCGGCGTCGCTCTCGTCGGCCTCGATGAAGGATCCGTGGGCGCCGTCCCCTCTTTCCGGCAGGTAGAAGCGCGACAGCGTGGCGGTGCGCGGGGAGTGGTTGAAGTCCCCGCCGAGGACGACGGCGAATCCGTCGTCCAGCCACTTGCGCGCCTGCTCCGCCAGCCGGTCGGCCTCGGGCACGGCGAGGGTCCCGTCGTCCCAGTAGAGGTGGACCGAGCAGGACCAGGTGGGCCGGTCCGAGAGGGAGGCCAGGGCGCAGGGCACCGTGATCGGTTCGCGTTCGCCGCCCACGGTCAGGTCGAGGTCGGCCGTGTCCTGGACCGGGCCGCGCACGAGAACGGCGTTCCCGTACGCGTTCCCCTCGCAGATGGCCGGGTTCCCTGCCGGCAGCGTGGCGGAGTAGAACCCGCCGTAGCCGAGCGGCCCCAGGCGGTCGACGAGCGCGCCGTACTGGTGCTCGCACACCTCCTGGAGGAAGAGCTGGTCGGCGCCCCAGCCCCCGGGGTCGGCTTCGGCGGCCACGGCGGCGATCCGGCGATCCGCGCCGTAGGGCGGACCGGAGCACATGTTGCCGCAGATGTTGTAGCTGGTCAGCCGGGCCGTGCCGGCAGCGCTGCCGGCTTCGGCGGGGGCAGCGGGGACGCTGGCGGGGGCAGCGGCAGCGGGTGGTCCGGGCGCGGCGAGGACGCAGAAGGCTGAAGTGAGGGTGACGGCGAGGACGGCCAGGGCGGCAGGGGTTCGGCGCACACCCGTGACCCTTCCCGCGCGTACCTCCGCTACCCCAACACCGGCTTTCCGTAAGGAAGATGCCCTCCGCGGACGCCCCGTGCGGTCCCCGGGACCCGCAGGCCCTACGCGTCCCCCGGCAGCAGGTGCTGCGGCAGTTCGCGGAAGCTCCACAGGCCCCGGCGCCGGGTGAACTCCCAGACGAGGTCGTAGCGGTCGGGCCAGGTCGCGGGGATGCCGGGGACCTGGTGGGCGCCGAGGGCCCGGATCAGGCGGGGCACGCCGCTGTGCTCCCAGCAGACGAGTACGGGCGTGGGTGCGGCCAACACGGCTTGGACGAGGGCCGGTTCGGAACCGACGGCGAACTGGCCGCGGACGGGGGTGCGCAGCGAGGTGGCCAGCGCCGACACGGTCTGCCTGCACCTCGCGGGGGCGCGGTCCTTGCCGCCGGCCGCGAAGACCGCGGCGGGGCGGGGCAGCGAGGAGCCCTTGGACGGCGGGAAGAGGCGCGGGAGCTGCTCGGCCCGCCGCCATCCGCGGCCGGCCAGCGAGCCGGGATCGCCCTCGCCCTCCTCGTCCCAGCCGGTGTCACCGGCGTACGGCTTCTCCGCGTGCCGGATCAGCATGATCAGGGCGTCCTTGGGACCGGCCTCCGGGCCGGGCGCGGAGGTCCGGGGGGCTTCCCCGCCGGAGCAGCCGGCCGCGGCCAGCGGGGCGAGGGCGGCGGCCAGTACGGCTCGGCGGCGCGGTCCGGACCCGGTGGGGGCTTGTGGCATGGGGCCACTGTCCCCCATGGCCCGCGCGCCGCCGGGGCACGGCGCGAGCTGGGCTGCGCCGGTCAGCCGATCGGCGCAGGGCCGGCCCGCGGGCCGGGCGGGCCCGCCGCCTGCGCGGGCGGGGCGCGGCGTACGGCCCGTACGGGCGCCCGGCCGGCGGACCGGGTCGGCCGGTCGGGACGGGACGGGGCCCGGCCCGGCGGCGGCACCCGGCCGCGGGCGCCAGTACGGGGGCTGGTGAGGCGGCTGCAGGGCGCCGGCCCTGCGTCGCGGTTCGCTCAGCGGGGGCCCTTGCGCACCGCCCGCAGCCACTCCTTGTTCATCGCCGCGATCGACGGCAGCGGGATGCCCTTCGGGCAGGCCGTGGCGCATTCCCCGGTGAGGGTGCAGCCGCCGAAGCCCTCGTCGTCCATCCGGGCCACCATGTCCAGCACCCGGGACTCCCGCTCCGGCGAGCCCTGCGGGAGGACGTTCAGGTGGTTGACCTTGGCGGAGGTGAAGAGCATCGCAGAGCCGTTGGGGCAGGCCGCCACGCACGCGCCGCAGCCGATGCACTCGGCGTGCTCGAAGGCGAAGTCGGCGTCGGCCTTGGGCACGGCGGTGGCGTGGGCCTCGGGGGCGGCGCCGGTCGGGGCGGTGATGTAGCCGCCGGCCTGGATGATCCGGTCGAAGGCGCCGCGGTCGACGACGAGGTCCTTGACCACCGGGAAGGCCGCGGCCCGCCAGGGCTCGACGTCGATCGTGTCGCCGTCGGTGAAGGACCGCATGTGCAGCTGACAGGTGGTGGTGCGCTCCGGGCCGTGGGCGTCGCCGTTGATGACGAGGCTGCAGGCGCCGCAGATGCCCTCGCGGCAGTCGTGGTCGAAGGCGACCGGGTCCTCACCGCGCAGGATGAGGTCCTCGTTGAGGGTGTCGAGCATCTCCAGGAAGGACATGTCCTCGGAGATCCCCTCGACCTCGTACGAGGCCATGTGGCCGGGGGCGTCGGCGCCGCGCTGGCGCCAGACGCGCAGGGTGAGCTTCATGCGTAGCTCCGCTGAGTGGGGTGGACGTACTCGAAGACGAGGTCTTCCTTGTGCAGGACGGGGGCGGCCCCGGTGCCTGTGAACTCCCAGGCGGCGGCGTAGGAGAAGGCCTCGTCCTGGCGGGCCGCCTCGCCGTCCGGGGTCTGGGACTCCTCGCGGAAGTGGCCGCCGCAGGATTCGGCTCGGTGGAGCGCGTCGAGGCACATCAGCTCGGCGAGTTCGAGGTAGTCGACGATGCGGTTGGCCTTCTCCAGCGACTGGTTGAACTCCTCGCCGCTGCCCGGAACCTTGATCCGGCGCCAGAACTCCGCGCGGATCTCCGGGATGCGGTCGAGCGCCTTGCGCAGCCCGTCCTCGCTGCGGGCCATCCCGCAGTACTCCCACATGAGTTCGCCGATCTCGCGGTGGAAGGAGTCGGGGGTGCGGTCGCCGTCGACGGCGAGCAGCCGCGCGAGCCGCTCCCGGGTCTCGCGCACGACGGCCACCGCCTCGGGGTGGTCGTCGTCCACCGTGTCCCGGTGCGGGTGCCGCGCCAGGTAGTCGTTGATCGTGGACGGCAGTACGAAGTAACCGTCGGCGAGGCCCTGCATCAGGGCGGAGGCGCCGAGGCGGTTCGCGCCGTGGTCGGAGAAGTTGGCCTCGCCGATCGCGAACAGGCCGGGGACGGTCGTCTGGAGGTCGTAGTCGACCCACAGGCCGCCCATCGTGTAGTGCACGGCGGGGTAGATCCGCATGGGGACCTCGTACGGGTTCTCCGCGGTGATCCGCTCGTACATCTCGAAGAGGTTGCCGTACTTCTCGGCGACCTTGTCCCGCCCCATGCGGAGGATGGCGTCGGCGAAGTCGAGGTAGACGCCCTGGCCGCCGGGGCCGACGCCGCGGCCCTCGTCGCAGACGTTCTTGGCGGCACGGGAGGCGATGTCGCGGGGCACGAGGTTGCCGAAGGAGGGGTAGATCCGCTCCAGGTAGTAGTCGCGCTCCGCTTCGGGGATCTCGGCCGCGGGGCGGGTGTCGCCCTTGGCCTTGGGGACCCAGATCCGGCCGTCGTTGCGCAGGGACTCGCTCATCAGCGTGAGCTTGGACTGGTGGTCGCCGGTGCGAGGGATGCAGGTGGGGTGGATCTGGGTGAAGCAGGGGTTGGCGAAGTACGCGCCGCGCCGGTGCGCCCGCCACACGGCGGTCGCGTTGGAATTCATGGCGTTGGTGGAGAGGTAGAAGACGTTGCCGTAGCCGCCGCTCGCCAGGACCACCGCGTCGGCGTAGTGGGTGGAGATCTGGCCGGTGATCAGGTCGCGGGCCACGATGCCGCGGGCCACGCCGTCGACGACGACCAGGTCGAGCATCTCGGTGCGGGCGTGCATCTCGACGTTGCCCGCGGCGATCTGCCGGGAGAGCGCCTGGTAGGCGCCGAGGAGCAGTTGCTGGCCGGTCTGGCCGCGGGCGTAGAAGGTGCGGGAGACCTGGACGCCGCCGAAGGAGCGGGTGTCGAGGAGTCCGCCGTACTCGCGGGCGAAGGGGACGCCCTGGGCCACGCACTGGTCGATGATCTCGACGGAGATCTGGGCCAGGCGGTGCACGTTGGACTCGCGGGCGCGGAAGTCGCCGCCCTTGACGGTGTCGTAGAAGAGGCGGTGCACGGAGTCGCCGTCGTTGCGGTAGTTCTTGGCCGCGTTGATGCCGCCCTGGGCCGCGATGGAGTGGGCCCGGCGCGGGGAGTCGGAGAAACAGAACTGGACGACGTGGTAGCCCTGCTCGGCGAGGGTGGCGCCGGCCGCGCCGCCCGCGAGGCCCGTGCCGACGACGATGACGGTGTCCTTGCGGCGGTTGGCCGGATTGACCAGCTTGGCCTCGAAGCGGCGGCGGTCCCAGCGGTCGGCGATCGGGCCTTCGGGGGCCTTGGTGTCGGCGACGGGTGCACCGGTGGTGTGGTTCGCGTAGCTGTTCACGGTCAGTTCACGACTCCGGTCATGACGGCGACGGGCACGGAGACGAAGCCCGCGAAGAGGACGAGCGCGAGGGCGTTGGCGAGGGACTTCAGCGTCCGGTCGCGCCGGGCGCTGCCCGCGCCGAGGGTCTGGGCGGCGCTCCAGAAGCCGTGCCGGACGTGCAGGCCGAGCGCGGCCATCGCCACGATGTAGATGGTGTTCCCGTACCAGGTGGAGAAGGTCGCGAGGACGTTCTCGTACGGGTGGCCGGCCCAGGCGCGCTCGTTGACGGTGAGCGTGGTGAGGTCGAGCAGGTGCCAGACGATGAAGAGGCCGAGGATGGTGCCGCCCCAGCGCATGGTCCGGGTGGCGTAGCTCGCGCGGCGGCGCTTGTGCGCGTACTTGACCGGGCGTGCCTTGATGTCGCGCCGGCTGAGCTGGTAGGCGGACACGGCGTGCGCGACGACCGCGGCGAGGAGCACCACGCGGACGATCCACAGGGCCCACTCGTGGTGGAGGAAGGGCGAGCCGAGGGTGCGCAGCCAGTGGGCGTAGCCGTTGAACTCGTCCGAGCCGAAGAAGATCTTGAGGTTGCCGAGCATGTGCACGACGAGGTAGCCGAGCATCACCAGACCGGAGACGGCCATCACGGACTTCTTGCCGACGGAGGAGTCCCAGAGTGTGCGCGTGGTGGACGGCCGTCGAGCCGTCCGCGTTGCCAGAGCCATGTCGTCGACGGTAGGGACCGAGGTCCCGAAAGGTCCAAGACATGGTCGAGCTCAAATCGATAGGGGCTGCCTATGCGTCGCGTTACGCTGGGCTGATGCAGTTCCAACAGCTCCTGTACTTCGTGGCCGTCGCCGAGACCCGGCACTTCACCCGGGCGGCGGAGCGGGTGCACGTGGCCCAGCCGTCGCTCTCCCAGCAGATCAAGGCGCTCGAACGGGAACTCGGGGCCGAGCTCTTCAGCCGGGCGCGCGGCAACATCGCGCTCACCGATGCGGGCGAGACGCTGCTGCCGCTGGCCCGGCGGATCCTGGCGGACGCGGACACCGCGCGGCTGGAGGTGCAGGAACTGGCGCAGCTGCGGCGCGGGCGGGTCCGGCTGGGCGCCACCCCGAGCGTGTGCACGGGCCTGCTGCCGGACGTGCTGCGCGCCTTCCACGCCGCGCATCCGGGGATCGAGCTGCTGATCGAGGAGAGCGGTTCGCTGGACCTCGTACGGGAGCTCGCGCGCGGGGCCCTGGACCTCGCCCTGATCGCGCTGCCGCTGCCGCCCTCGGCTCCGGCCCTGACCACGGTGGACCTGCTGACGGAGGACCTGGTGGTGGTCTCGTCGACGGAGCGGCCGGCGCCGGGCGGGGGCGGCGAGCTGACCGTACGGGGCCTGCGCGACGAGCCGATGGTGATGTTCCGGCACGGCTACGACTTGCGGGAGCTGACCGTGGCGGCCTGCCGCGCGGAGGGCTTCGAGCCGGTCTTCACCGTGGAGGGCGGCGAGATGGACGCGGTTCTGGGCTTCGTCCGGGCGGGGCTGGGCATCGCGGTGGTCCCGGCGATGGTGGTGGACCGCGCCGGTCCCGGTCTGCGGGTGACCCCGCTCGCCGGGTCCCCGCTGCGCCGCACGGTGGCCCTGGCCCACCGCACCGACGTGGCTCCCCCACGCGCGGCCCGCGAGCTGAAGCGCATGCTGGTGGGCTGACCCGGCGGGGGGGCGGTCAACCGGGCGGCAGCCGGCCGGGGCCGGCCAGCGGCTGG
>NZ_JARAYQ010000187.1:0-17398 GCF_033794505.1 Streptomyces sp. MB09-01
GTCGGAGGTGATGCCGATGCCTCCCGCCGGGTCGCCGTACACGAACCGCTGGGACCACCCCAGCCAGGAGCGGACGAACAGGTTCGCGCTCCACGTCAGGGCCAGCGCGCCGCGCAGCCCGGGGACCTCGTACCAGTAGCTGGTGAGCACCACGGCGCGGGAGACCGCCTCGTCCGGGTCCCCCGGCCGGGAATCGGCGGTGAGCCCGGCGGCCAGCACCGATGCCGCGAACCGATTGTCGGCGAGCAGCCCGCCGCTGTCGCAGACGACCGCGTCCAGCAGGTCCGCCGGGAGGCCGGCGGCGGCCCGCTCCAGCCTCGCCAGCAGCGCGGGCAGGCCCGGATCGCCCGCCGCCTCCGGGTCGGGAACCACCCTCAGGTCGGCCGGCAGCCGCTCGTCCCCCGTGCGGGCGGCCAGCAGGTGCACGTACGCCAGCGCGCGCAGGGTCTGCCAGCGGCAGAGCGTGTCGAGCAGCTCGGTCCGGGAGTTGCGGAAGGCGAGCCGCACCGGCCAGTCGGCCGCCCGGACGTCGTTGCCGAGCGCCCGCAGCTCCGCCGGCAGCGGGGCCGGGAAGACCCGGCTCTGGCCGGGGTCGTAGGAGGGCTCGGCGCGGTAGCCGGGCCAGCCGGGTGCCGGATCGCGGGGGGTACCGCTGCGGCTACTCATTCACTTCGTCCCCCTTCGGGGTCCGCCACTTCGCCGTGTCCTTGCCGTCCCGCGGAGTGATGTAGTTGGAGAGGTCCTCCGGCTCGATGTGGTACGCATGGATCATATTGTCCTGGCGGATGATGGCCACCGGCCTGGACGGGTCCAGGCTCTTGTCGATGATGATCCGCGCCCCCGTCGCGTCGTCGACGTAGTTGGCCGGCGACTGCAGATGGCCCCGCAGGTACCTCTCCAGTTTCACCTCGTCTTTCCCGATGCCCTGCAGGTAGTGGTTGTCCTTGCCGCTCTCCGCCTCGTTGAGCTGGTGGTCGACGCCCTGCGCCGCCCGGGTGCTGTCCGAGTACGGGGCCAGCCCGAAGGGGTCGCACCACCCGTGCGGGTTGGCGACGTACGCCACCGGGTTGGGGGCCGCCGCCAGGCCCAGCGGGTCCGGGCTCAGGTAGCGGGCGGTCTCGGGGTCGTACGTGCGGAAGTAGTTGTGGTGCAGGCCTGATTCGGCGTCGAAGTACTGGCCGGGGAAGCGCAGCGGCGTGTAGGCCGTGGCGTCCCGGTTCCAGGCCGTGGATCCCCACAGTGTGGAGCGGCTGCGCCAGGCCAGTCCGCCGCGCTCGTCGACGAGTTCGGCGGGCGCGCCCACCAGGTCGGTGACGATGGCGTAGAACCGCTCGTCCACCACCTCCTGGCCGGCGCCCAGGATCCGCTCCGTCTGCGCGAGCGGCTGCAGGCCGCGGTGGTCCCAGGTCACGGCGATCCCGCCGGCCTCCTGCGCCGCGGTGCCGGTCCACTGCTCGCACAGCACGGTGCCGTCCCAGGTGAAGACCGTGCGCTCGGCCACCTCGAGGCCGTCGGGCGTCATCCGTTCCTTCGCCGTCCGCCGTCCCAGCGGGTCGTACGTGTACCGCCAGCGCGTCCCGTCCGGGGTGGTGACGGCCGTGATCCGGTCCTCGGCGTCCCATTCGTAGCGCCAGGTGTCGGGCCTGCGCGAGAGCCGGGCCTTCTGGCGGAGCACGACCCGGCCGAGGACGTCGTACTCGTGGCGGACCCGGCCCGCGCCGATCAGCCGGGTGCCCTCGTAGGTGCGCGGTCCGGTGGCTTCCCGGCCTCCGGGATGGGCGCCGGGCCAGTACGCGGAGGTCTGGTTGCCCGCATCGTCGTAGGCATAGCGCTCGGTCCAGTTCCCGGCGTGCACCGCCGTCACCCGGCCGCGCGGGTCGAGATCGAAGCTGCGCGGGCCGGCCAACAGGTCGTCGACGCCGGTCAGGACCCCGTCGGACCGGTAGGTGTAGCCGCGGCGCTGCACCACCCCCTGCCCTGCGCCCGTGAGCCGCTGCTCCACCAGCCGGCCAGTCTCGTCCCACGCCTGGTCGAGGGTGACCGCGTCGCCGTAGGTACGGCTGAGCTCCTGGCCCGCCGCGTCGTGCATGAAGCCGATCCGGCGGCCGGACGTGGTCAGGGCGTCGTAGCGGCCGGCGGCGTCGTACGCCCAGGCGGCGACGGCCCCCGTCGGGGTGGTCCGGCCGGTGCGGCGCCCCATGGCGTCGTAGGTGTAGGTGAGGGTGCGGCCGTCGACCGTCTCCCGGAGGATGCGGCCCGCCCGGTCCCGCAGCCGGGTCAGCACGCTGTCCCCGCACACCGCGACGGCGAGCCGGTCGAAGACGTCGTACTCGTACGTCGTCACCGTGCCGCCCGCGTCCTTGCGGACGGTGTGCCCCAAGGCGTCGCGCTCGTACGTGATCCGCTGCCCGAGGGCGTCGGTGCGGGCGACGAGCCGGCCCGCCGGGTCGTAGGCGTAGTCGAGCACACGGCCGTCGAAGTCGGTCTCCCGGACGAGCCGGCCCGCCGGGTCGTAGGTGTACTCCCAGGTCATGCCCTGCGGGTTGCGGACCCCGGTCAGCCGCAGCTCGGCGTCGTACGTGTAAGCATGGCGCGTGCCGTCCGCGTCGGTCCGGGCGGCGAGCAGGTCGAAGTGGGTGTACTCGAAGTGCACCTCGCCGCCGTCGGAACCGTCCGTACGGGTCAGGCAGTTCCCTTCGCCGTCATACGTCCACGAGCGGCGCCGGCCGTCCGGGTCGGTCCGGTGCAGCGGCTTGCCCTCCACCGTCCATTCCATGCGGGTGACCGCCCCCAGGGGGTCGGTGACCACCGTGACCCGCCCGAAGGCGTCCCGCTCGTACGTGGTGGTGGCGCCGAGCCGGTCGGTGACGGCGAGCGGCAGCCCGGCCCGGTCGGTGCGGATCCGCGTGACCGCCCCCTGGGGGTCGGTGACGGTGGTGAGGTGACCGCTCCCGTCGTAGCCGAAGTGGGTGACCGTCCCGTCGGGGCGGCTGACCGAGGTGCGGTTTCCGCGCTCGTCGTACGTCTGGCGGACGACCGATCCGTCCACGGAGACGACCTTGACCGGCCGGCCGAGGTCGTTGTACTCGGCGCGGGCCTCCCGGCCGTCGGGCCTGACGTAGGAGACCATGCGGCCCGTGTCGTCGAAGGTGCTGCGGGTGGTGTGGCCGAGCGGATCGGTGTGTGCGGTCCTCCGGCCGCCGCTGTCGTACTGGTACCGGGTAACCGCGCCGAGCGGGTCGGTCTCGGCCACCACCCGGTAGCGGTCGTCGATCAGGTACTGGCGGGTATGGCCGGCGGCGGTGGTCACACGCGTCACCCGGTGGCGGGTCTGCGGGTCCACGTCGTCGTAGCTGAAGGTGAGGGCGATGTGGCCCGCCTCGCCGGCCTCGGCGACACACCGGTCGAGGTCGTCGTAGGCGTACTCGTAGCGGCGGTCGTTCGTGTCCGTCCAGGACGTGATGCGGGCGCGGTCGTCGTAGGTGAACCGCAGCGGCAGACCGGAGGAGTTGGTGACCTCGGTCAGGTTCCCGTCGGTGTAGCCGTACGCGAGGATGCGGCCGCCGCCGGACAGGTGCAGGGCGGTGATCCGGCCGCCTTCGGTCCCGAAGTGCAGCCGATAGCCGCCGGAGTGGGTGATGCCCAGCGGCGTGCCGTGCTCGTCGTACTCGAAGACGACGTGGTTGCCGCTCGGATCCTCGACCTGGGCGATCGGCGCGATGCCGTTCTCGGCACCGTCGGCCGGCGGGACGAAGCGGCGGACGGCGCCCGTCAGCGGGTCCGTCAGCGTCCAGTCGCCGTCAGGGGTGCGTGCCAGCGGGTGGCGCGGACCCGACGCCGACACCGGCAGTACGGGCACACCGGGCGCGGGATGCGGATAGCCGACGAGGAGACCGTCCTCGGAGACCAGGACGACGCCCTTGGCGTCGATCTCCAGGTGCTGGTCGATCGTGGAGGACCAGGTGGGGCCGAACCAGCGGCCCGCCCGGTAGCCGGACTCCGCACGGCGCGTGAACGCGAACGGGAACGTGCCGGGCAGGACCACGTCCGTCTGCGGGAGGTACATCCGGCCGGTGGCGAGGTCGACGGGGTCCGTGCCTTCACTGGCCTTGTCCGGGTCGGGCCGCTCGCCGTGGTGCGGTCCCTTCCCGTCCGTCTCCTTGCGGCCCGGGCCGTCCGTCTCCTTGCTGCCCGGGCCGTCCAGGTCGTCCAGGTGCTTCGCGGCCGAGCCGGCCTTCTTCGCCGCGCCCAGGCCCTTGGAGCCGATGAGCTCCGGAAGTATCTTGCCGACGCCTTCCGTGGGGTCCTTCATGAACTCGTCGAGCATCTGCTTGCCCGTGCCCCAGGGGTCGTTGACCATGGTGACCAGCCCGGCAGCCGTGGAGTTGAGGTTCGTCAGGTACTCGGCGGGGTGGGTCAGGTTGTACGGGTCGATCGGGTTGACCGCGCGGGCGAAGTTGGCGATGCCCGCCGTGCCCTTGATGACGCCGCCGGCCAGGTGGGTTTCCGCGAGCTCCAGGTAGTCCATGCCGTCTTTGAGCTGTTCGGCGTACGAGGGCTTGGGCGGGGCGGCGTCGCGGGCCGCGCGGACCGCCGTACGGGCCGTCTCCGCGACCTCGTTGCGCTGGGTGCGCGCGGTCTGGAGCTTGTCGTCGGCCGCCTTGAACAGCGGATCGGCGGGGTCGGTGAAGTCGTCCGACGGCCGCGGCGGCAGCGTGTCCTTCTCGGCCTTCACCGCCGCCTTGTAGTCGATGATCGACTTGTTGTAGGCGGTGCGCGCGTCCTGAGAGACCTTCTTGGCCCTGTTGTACTCCTCCAGGGCCTCCTTGGCCTGGCCCTGTGCCCACTCCACGGTGTCCGCGAACCGGTTGATCGCGTCGGCGGCCTTGCCGAAGGCCTCGGCCGCCTTGAACCAGCGCGGCGGCTCCTTGGCTATCGCGTCCCGGAACGCGTTCGCCGACGCGCCCTTCAGGCCGTCGCCTTCCAGGGCCTTCAGGCCGTTGCCGACGAGTGTGAACGAGAGCTCGAAGTCACTGAGGTGCGAGACCTGCGCGCGGATCTTCGACACGCTGCCGTAGACCAGCTTGTTCGGGTCCTCGGTCTGCCCGAGCTCCAGCTCCGCGACGTCCGCGCCGAGCTGGTTGGCGGCCGACCGGCTCTTGTCGCGGACCCAGTCGCCCGCCCCGTCGAGACCGACCTCCTCCGCCACGTCGGCGACCTTGTCGCCGCCCCACTCGATCAGGTCACCGGCGTCCTCGGCCCGGTCTTCGGCCCAGTCCTCCACCGAGTCCGGTACGAAGTCCCTCCAGCCCATCGGTCTACCGCCCCTGTCCGTCGGCCTGGTCCAGCAGGTCCTTGATCGAACCGATCTTCCCGCTGGAGGTCAGCTTGTCGCCGGTGTCCGACCAGGTCTGCTTGATGTCCTCGGAGCTCTTCTCGAAGGATTCCGCGCTGTAGTCCGGCTTGTAGACGTCCGCCCGCCAGATGTCGTCCCAGCTCTTCTGCTCGATCTCGTCCTCGCTCGCGTGCGGATTGCCGTACGCGGCGTTCGCGGCGACCTTGAACGCGCCCTGGAGGTACTGGTCCTCCTCCCACACGGTGCCCGCCGCGATGCCGAGGGAGCGCGCGAGGGTGCTCGCGTTCTGCACGAGGCTGCGCACGCCCCACTCCCAGCGCTCGCAGAAGTCCTCGAAGTCGGTGGCCAGACCCATGTGCCCGGCCTCCATGCCGGTCATGGACAGGTCGCTGAAACCGGCGCCCTGGGAGGCGCCGGCCGCGTCCGACGACTCGCGCAGCTCCGCGATGGCACCGCGCAGCCCCTTCTGGATGCCGGCGACCGCTGCGGGCGAGACCTCCAGGTCCCCGTCGCCCGCCATCAGGCGGCGTCCGTACGGTCGACGGCGCAGGCCTCGGGCACGATGCCCACGACCGGCGGGAAGAACATCGAGCCGTCCTCGTCGGCCACGTTCACCGCGACCCCCGCGGGACCGTCGATCATCGGGACGATCGCGTCGGCCAAACGCGCGCCGAGGACGGAGAGGTACTCCCACTCCCGGTCCCCGGCTCCGCGCGCCTGCGCGAAACGGGCGAGGGCCGCCTCGTCCGTGAACGCGTACAGCCAGCGGATACCGCCCTGGACGACGGACATCAGACCTCCGTCGGCCCCGTCCGTCAGGGGTGCGAGCAGCACCGAACGCCTGAACTCACCCACCAGGCGGCCTGGTTCCCCTCTACCGTCGCGGTACGCAGAGATTTCTTCGGTGAGTTCCATGACTGTTTCCCCTCCCGTGCGAGCAGCGGCCCGAAAGGATAAACGTCCCTCAGACCCCGGACGGTTCCTCCCACACCAGCCGGATCTCGGTGACCTCGTAGCCGGCCCGGTCGAAGGCGGCGGCCATCGGGATGTTGACGGTGTCCGTGGTCGCGGTGATGCGCTGCGCTCCCTCGGCCGCATGGAAGCGGGTGATTTCGCCCAGGATCTCGTCGATCAGGCCCTGGCCGCGCTGTTCGGGCACGACGCCCAGGTAGCCGACGTTGCGGTGGTACGGGGTCGCCGACGGGATGGCCATGCCCGCGAGGGTGCCGTCCGGGAGGTGGGCGAGCCGCCACCAGGAGCGCTCGCCGGGGCAGTCGAGGTAGAACTCGATGTCCTCGCGGGCCAGTTGTTCCGCCTCCATCGACTGGAGCTCGGTCTGCGTGTGCAGGTCGAGGCTGCCGGCGGACAGCCGGATGAAGGCGTCCAGGAACTCCTCGTCGGTGCCGTCGCGGAAGACGAGCCGTCCGGTGGGCCCGGCCGTCCCGGCGGCCGGGGTCCACTCGTAGCGCAGCCGCTCGATCTCGCGCGTCAGACCGGTCCTGTACGCGGCCTCCTGGCGCCAGGCGACCGCCGCGGCCAGCTCCGGGTCGGCCCGCCAGCCGCGGGGCAGGGAGACGTTGTAGCCGGGCCTCTTGCCGAAGGCGGCGTGGCCGGCCTCCAGCAGCCCGGCGGCGACCGCGGCCGGGTCGGCCACGGAGGCCCGTACCTGCAGGCAGTCGAGCGCGATGGGCCGCTCGCTGTCGCCGCGGCCCCACCACAGCGCACGGGCCAGGATCTCGCCTTCCTCGTCCTCGGCGATCCAGATCCACTCGGGGCGGATCCGGTTCTCGGCGAGCTCCTCACGGACCTTCTCGGCGGTGAGGGCGGGGACGGGGCCGTCGGCCGGGTAGGCGACGGCCCGGTCGAGGTCTGCGGGGTCTGCGGTGGCAGCGCGGAAAATCATCCGGTGATGATCACACGGGGTCCACCACGCCGACCAGGGGTTTCCCCCGCGGCCCGGTCACTCCCCCTGTTCCACGATCCGTTCCAGGGCGTGCGCGTACGCCCGCAGGCGCCGCTTGAAGGGCTCCGGCGAGCCCGACGAGGGCATCAGGAGCCCGGGAAGGAACGCGACCCGCCACACAAGGACCACCTCGTGCAGCGACCGCCCGCCTCCGGCCCCGCCCCACACGCACACCGCGCCGATCACCTCCGCGATCTCCCGGGCCGGGGACTCCACGTCGTCGTCGCCGCGCAGGGCCGCCACCCCCACCAGCGCCTGGAGGAGATGCGCCAGCTGGAGGTCGGCACCCATCCGGGCCATGCGGCGAACCGTTTCCGGTGCGCCGAGGTCCGGGGTGTGCTCCTCGATGCATCCCGACCACATCAGCAGGGTGACCGGCGGGACGTCGTGCTCCCGCAGGTAGCCGAGCCCGTCCATGACGTCCATCGACTCGGCATGAAAGCCGCCCAGCCGCCGCACCACGTCCAGCACCCGGTCCAGCTCGCCGCGGTGACGCGCGACGAACGCGCCCACCGACACCGATTCCAGCGCCGCGCCGCACTCGACGAGCGCGCCGAGCGGGCCGAAGACCTCGCGTACGAGGGTCGTCTCCGCTGCCGCCGACCCCCCGGCCGTCCGGTCGTTCATCGCACCGCTCCTTCCAGAGGCCCGCGGACGTCCGTACGGCTCCGCCACGGCCGATGGCCGGCCCTCCGCGGAGGGGGGCCGGCCATCGGGTGGGGCGCGGTGCGTGCCGCTACGACCAGGTGATCAGGCGGCGAGGATGTTCCAGGACCGCCGCGATGTCGGCCAGGAAGCGGGAGCCGAGTTCGCCGTCGATGAGACGGTGGTCGAACGACAGCGCCAGCGTGGTGACCTGGCGCGGCTTCACCTTGCCCTTGTGGACCCACGGCTGGAGCTTGATCGCGCCGACCGCGAGGATCGCGGACTCGCCCGGGTTCAGGATGGGCGTACCGGTGTCGACGCCGAACACGCCGACGTTGGTGATGGTGATGGTGCCGTTCTGCATGTCGGCCGGGGACGTCTTGCCGTCGCGGGCCGTGGCGACCAGCTCGGACAGGGACGCCGACAGCTCGCCGAGCGTCTTGGCGTGGGCGTCCTTGATGTTCGGGACGATCAGCCCGCGGGGGGTGGCCGCCGCGATGCCCAGGTTCACGTAGTGCTTGAGCACGATCTCCTGGGCCGCCTCGTCCCAGGACGCGTTGACGTCCGGGTTGCGGCGGATGGCCACCAGGACGGCCTTCGCGATGAGGAGCAGCGGGTTGATGCGCAGCCCCGCGAGGTCCGGGTCGTCCTTGAGCTCCTGGACCAGCTTCATCGTGCGGGTCACGTCGAGCGTGATGAACTCGGTGACGTGCGGTGCGGTGAAGGCCGAGCCGACCATGGCCTGGGCGGTGACCTTGCGGACGCCCTTGACCGGGATGCGGGTCTCCCGCGCGGAGGCCGGTGCCTCGGCCGCCTGGACGGCCGGGGCCGCCGACGGAGCCGCCACCGCGACCTCGGCGGGCACGGCCTGCGGGGCGAGCGCCGCGGCGGCCGCCGCGTGGACGTCCTCCCGGGTCACGACCCCGCCGTCACCGGTGGGGACCACCGAGGCCAGGTCGATGCCGAGGTCCTTGGCGAGCTTGCGCACCGGCGGCTTGGCCAGCGGCCGCTCGCCGGCCGGCTGCGCCGGGACCGCGGGAAGTACCGGCGCGGCCGGAGCCGCCGGGGCGGTGCCGTTCTGCGCGGGTGCACCGGCGGCCGCCTTGCGCGGCCGGCGCTTCGTGGAGGCGGTGGAGACCCCGTAGCCGACCAGGACGGGCTGGCGGGCCGCGGCGGGCCGGCCGCCTCGGCCCGCCAGCCCGTCCTGGTCGGCTACGGGGGCAGCTGCGGCGACGGCCGGGGCCGCCTCCTGCACCGGGGCCTCGGCAGCGGCGCCGGCCTCCGTCTGCACCGAGATGATGACCTGGCCGACGTCGACCGTGGTGCCCTCCTCGAAGAGGAGCGCGTGCACGACACCGTCGAACGGGATCGGCAGTTCCACGGCGGCCTTGGCCGTCTCCACCTCGCAGACGACCTGACCGTCGGTGACCGTGTCACCCGGCTGGACGTACCACTTGAGGATCTCGGCCTCGGTGAGGCCCTCGCCCACGTCGGGCATCTTGAATTCGCGGATCGTCATGAACGTGGCTCCTCAGTACGCCAGCGAGCGGTCGACGGCGTCGAGCACCCGGTCCAGGCCCGGCAGGTACTCGTCCTCCAGGCGGGCCGGCGGGTACGGGGCGTGGAATCCGCCCACGCGCAGCACCGGCGCCTCCAGGTGGTAGAAGCACCGCTCCGTGATGCGAGCGGCGATCTCCGCGCCGACGCCCAGGAAGACCGGGGCCTCGTGCACGACGACCAGCCGGCGGGTCTTCTCGACCGAGTTCTGCAGACCGTCGAAGTCGACCGGGGACATCGAGCGCAGGTCGACGACCTCCACCGACTTGCCCTCCTCGGCGGCCGCGGCCGCCGCCTCCAGGCAGACCTTCACCATCGGGCCGTAGGCGGCCAGGGTGAGGTCCGAGCCCTCGCGGGCCACGCGCGCCTTGTGCAGCTCACCGGGGATGGCGTCGACGTCGACCTCGCCCTTGTCCCAGTAGCGGCGCTTCGGCTCGAAGAAGATCACCGGGTCGTCGCTGAGGATCGCCTGCTGGAGCATCCAGTAGGCGTCGCTCGCGTTCGACGGGGAGACCACCTTGAGGCCCGGGACGTGCGCGAAGAGCGCCTCCGGGGACTCGCTGTGGTGCTCGACCGCGCCGATGCCGCCCGCGTACGGGATGCGGATGACGACCGGCATCTTGATCTTGCCCAGGGCCCGCGCGTGCATCTTCGCGAGCTGCGTGACGATCTGGTCGTACGCGGGGAAGACGAAACCGTCGAACTGGATCTCCACCACCGGCCGGTACCCGCGCAGGGCCAGGCCGATGGCGGTGCCGACGATGCCCGACTCGGCGAGCGGGGTGTCGATGACCCGCTCCTCGCCGAAGTCCTTCTGCAGGCCGTCGGTGATCCGGAAGACACCGCCCAGCTTGCCGACGTCCTCACCCATGATCAGGACCTTCGGGTCCTGCTCCAGGGCCTTGCGCAGCGACTCGTTGAGCGCCTTCGCGATCGACATCTTCTCGACAGCCATCAGTGACCCTCCTCGGCCGACTCGAAGGACGCGAGGTAGGCGGCGAACTGCGCGCGCTCCTCGTCGACGAGCGCGTGCCCGTCCGCGTAAACGTTCTCGAAGATCGCCATGGTGTCCGGGTCGGGCATGGAGCGCACGGCCTCGCGCACGCGCTTGCCCATGGCCTCGCTCTCGGCCTCCAGCTCGGCGAAGTACGCCTCGTCGGCGCCGCCCGTGGCCAGCAGGTGGGCCTTCAGGCGCAGGATCGGGTCCTTGGACTCCCAGGCCGCCGTCTCCTCGTCCCGCCGGTACTTCGTCGGGTCGTCGGAGGTGGTGTGCGCGCCCATGCGGTACGTGAACGCCTCGACCAGCGTCGGGCCCTCGCCGCGGCGCGCCCGGTCCAGGGCCCAGCGGGTCACGGCCAGGCAGGCCAGCACGTCGTTGCCGTCGACGCGGACGCCCGGGAAGCCGAAGCCCTGGGCCCGCTGGTAGAGCGGCACGCGCATCTGGCGCTCGGTCGGCTCGGAGATCGCCCACTGGTTGTTCTGGCAGAAGAACACCACGGGGGAGTTGTAGACGGCGGAGAAGTTGAAGGCCTCCATCACGTCGCCCTGGCTGGACGCGCCGTCGCCGAAGTAGGCGATGACGGCCGCGTCCGCGCCGTCCTTGGCCACGCCCATCGCGTAACCGGTCGCGTGGAGCGTCTGCGAGCCGATGACGATCGTGTAGAGGTGGAAGTTGTTGGTGTTCGGGTCCCAGCCGCCGTGGTTCACGCCGCGGAACATCCCGAGCAGGTTGGTCGGGTCGACGCCGCGGCACCAGGCGACGCCGTGTTCGCGGTAGGTCGGGAAGACGTAGTCCTCGTCGTTCAGGGCACGGCCGGAGCCGATCTGTGCGGCTTCCTGGCCGAGGAGCGAGGCCCACAGGCCCAGCTCTCCCTGGCGCTGCAGGGCGGTCGCCTCGCCGTCGAAGCGGCGGGTCATGACCATGTCGCGGTACAGCCCGCGCAGGTCCTCGGTGGTGATGTCGGCGACGAAGGGGGCGAACTCCGCGTTGTCCGCGTTGTCGGTGCGCTCCCCTTCGGGCGTCAGCAGCTGTACGAGCTGAGGTACGGCGTCCTGCGTCTGCGCGGTGGCAGCGGCGGCGGGCTTGGCGGCGCTCGCCGCGCCTGCCGCCCGCTTGGTGCCGCTGCTGCGTCGCGGCTTGCGCGCGGCAGTGCTCTCCACGGTCACGTGTGCTCCTCCGTCGGTCCGGCACCCGGGTTCTCCGGGGTCCAGTGCGGCTCACCTGCATCCGTAACGAGCGCACGGGGTGTGTGCGCGTCGCGTTCGGGATTCAGGCGTGACAGGTGCCCCGGCGAGTGCCCTGCGCAATGCACGTTACCCAGTGCGCCGCATAACTGCGAAACCCCGTTTGACCTGCGTTTTTGCTTGGATTTCCAAGTAAATCCGCGGCAGCGGGAACAAGCACTGGTCACAGCCTTGCAGGGGCCGGGAACAACGGCACGTTATCCCGGGTAACTCCGGCAGGGAAGGGGTGAGTGTGTGAAACTGACTTCGTGCGCGAAGACGGAAAAATCAAGGTATTCCTCCTGGACGACCACGAAGTGGTACGTCGGGGCGTCCACGAGCTCTTGTCGGTCGAACAGGACATCGAGATCGTCGGCGAGGCCGGTACGGCCGCGGACGCGCTGGTCCGGATTCCCGCCACCCGTCCCGACGTGGCGGTCCTCGACGTCCGGCTGCCCGACGGCAGCGGTGTGGAGGTGTGCCGCGAGGTGCGCTCCCAGGACGAGGACATCAAGTGCCTGATGCTGACCTCCTTCGCCGACGACGAGGCACTGTTCGACGCGATCATGGCCGGCGCCTCGGGCTACGTGCTCAAGGCGATCCGCGGCAACGAGCTGCTCGGCGCGGTGCGCGACGTCGCCGCCGGCAAGTCGCTGCTGGACCCGGTCGCCACCGCGCGCGTGCTGGAGCGGCTGCGCGACGGCAAGAACGGCAAGCGTGACGACCGCCTCTCCCACCTCACCGAGCAGGAGCGGAAGATCCTCGACCTGATCGGCGAGGGCTTGACCAACCGCGTCATCGGCGAGCGGCTGCACCTGGCCGAGAAGACGATCAAGAACTACGTCTCCAGCCTGCTGTCCAAGCTGGGCATGGAGCGCCGCTCCCAGGCCGCCGCCTACGTGGCCCGCCTGCAGGCCGAGAAAAGCTAGGCCGTCACGCCCGGGCGCGGCGGAACCCGTCCGTCACGTGCCGTGACGCCCCGTGGCCGGGTGGTCCCCCGGGGCGCGCTCCCGGCGGGAAGCCGGTGGCGGACAGTGGACGGCATGTCACGCGAGGAGCTCCACGCCGTCGAACTGCTGCGGCGGGTGCCGTACGGCCGCGTGGCCACCAGCATGCGCGCTGCCCTCAGGGCCTCGCCCTCGCCCTCGCCCTCGCCCTCGCCCTCGCCCTCGCCCTCGCCCGCCACATCGTGGTGGACGGCGAGGTCGTTCTGAGAATGCACTCCGGTTTCGGCTACCACCAGGCGTGCAACGGCAGCGTGGTGGCCTACGGGGCGGACAACTTCAATTCCGGGGACCCCCGGTTTTGGTCGGTGCGGTTCACCGGAACGGCGCAGCTCGTCGAGCCGACCACCGCGGAACTGGAACTATTCGGTCCGGGTCCGCATTTTCGTGGACGGCGCGGTCTTCGACCCCGTCCACATGCGCATCGAACTCCAGTTCCACCGTGCACTCGCTCGCCGGGAATCCGGAACGGCATGCCGGCACGCGCTTCGAGCGCCTCTGACCAAGCATGACGCGGATACGGGAACGGGCCCGGCGGAATTGATTCCGCCGGGCCCGTTCCCGTACGCCCGTCACGCCCGTCTCGTCCTTCGGACCTCGTCCGTCACTCCTCGAACAGGCCGCCGGCGCCGCCCGTCTCCGGGGGCTTCGTGGCCGGAGTCGTCGCGGGCTTCGTTGCCGGGGTCGTCGCGGGCTTCGTCGCCGGCGTGGTGGACGGCGAGGCCGAACCGGTCGGCGAGTGCGAGGCGGTCGGCGAGTTCGAGGGACTGAAGCTCTGCGTCCGGCTGCGGGTCGGCACGGGCAGGTTGTCGTTGTTCGTGGGCGTGTTCTCCGCGGTCTGGTGCGAAGGCTGGGCGTCCGGGGACTTGGACGCGGACGGCGCGGCGCTGGAGCTCTCCTTGTTGCCCGGCGGCTGCTTCCCGTCGCTCTTTCCGCCCATGTTGTTGACGGCGAAGGCCACGCCGCCGGCGATCGCGACGATCGCCAGCACCGCGAACAGCCACATCTTCCAGCGGCTGCCGTTGCCGCCGCGGTCGTCGTAGCCGTCGTAGCCGCCGCCGTTGCCGCCGGTACCGCGGCCACCGGGGAAGGCCGAGCCGTCGTCCGGGTTCAACGGCGGCACCATCGGCTGCTGGAACTGCGAGGTCGAGGCGTGCGAGGGGTACTGCTGCGGCCCGCCGGTCCCGGCCACCGGCATGACCGTGGTGGCGCCGCCGCCCCGGCCGTGCGGCAGGGCCATGGTGACCGGACCGGTGTTCCAGGTGCCGGTGTTCGGCCCTTGGTCGTGCAGCATCTGCAGCGCGTACTGGACCAGCCCGCGCATCTCCTCGGCGCTCTGGAACCGGTCGTCCGGGTCCTTGGCGAGGGAGCGCATGACGAGCCCGTCGAGCTCCTGCGGGATGTGGTGGCCCTCCGGAAGCTGCGAGGGGGGCACGGGCACGTCCTGGACGTGCTGGTAGACCACCGAGAGCGGGGTCTCGCCGGTGAACGGGGGCCGCAGCGCGAGCAGTTCGTAGAGGAGACAGCCGGTCGCGTACAGGTCGGAGCGGTGGTCCACGGCCTTGCCGAGGGCCTGCTCGGGCGACAGGTACTGCGGGGTGCCCATGACCATGCCGGTCTGGGTCATCGTCGACTGGACGCCGTGCAGCGCGCGGGCGATGCCGAAGTCCATCACCTTCACCGCACCGGTTTCGGTGATGATGACGTTCGCCGGCTTGATGTCACGGTGCACGATGCCGTGCTGGTGCGAGTAGGCGAGGGCTTCGAGCACGCCCGAGGTGATGATGAGCGCCTGCTCGGGGCCCGGCGCCTCGGCACTGACCAGCAGGTCGCGGATGGTGCGGCCCTCGACCAGCTCCATCACGATGTACGGGACGGTGTTGGGGCCGACCCGGTCCTCGCCCGAGTCGTACACGGCGACGACGGCATGGTGGTTGAGCCCGGCGACGGACTGTGCCTCGCGGGTGAAACGGGCCTTGGACACCGGGTCCTCGGCCAGGTCGGCGCGCAGCAGCTTCACGGCGACGGTGCGGCCCAGCCGTACGTCCTCCGCCGCGAAGACCTCGGCCATGCCGCCCCGGCCCAGCCGGTGCGTCAGCCGGTAACGGCCGTCTCCCACCAGGCCGCCTGCGCCCCAGTGCTCAGGACCATCGGTCATCCCGGCGCCGTTTCCCTCGGGTTCGGGTGCCATCAGTCCTCGCCGTCGTCTCTCTCGGCCGCCGCTCAGCGGTAGTCCTCTTCCATGGTGCTCCGACGAACGCTACAGCCTCGGAACCGGTCACCGTTCGGACAAGGCCACCCTGTGCCCATGTGGTCACGGAACGGGCACCTGGCTTGACGTGTGCTTGCCCTCGGGCAGACTGGGCGCCATATGCGCCCGGCCGACGGCGTAGGGACACATCCCGAGGGGAAGCAACAGTCATGAGCCAGGACGGCACTCAGGGCCAGTACGCGGGCGGCTCTCTGGCCGGTGGCCGTTACCAGCTAAGGGACTTGCTGGGCGCGGGGGGCATGGCCTCCGTGTACCTGGCGTACGACTCGGCCCTCGACCGGCAGGTCGCCATCAAGACCCTGCACAGCGACCTCGGCCGGGAGCAGTCCTTCCGCGAGCGCTTCCGCCGCGAGGCCCAGGCTGTAGCGAAACTGTCGCACACGAACATCGTCTCGGTATTCGACACCGGTGAAGGCGAAGTGACGTTCAGCGGCTCCGGCGCGGGCGACGGCGCCGTGATGCCCTACATCGTCATGGAATACGTGGAAGGCCGGCCCCTCGGCTCGGTCCTGGAGGCGGACATCCGCCAGTACGGGGCCATGCCGGCGGACAAGGCCCTGAAGGTGACGGCCGATGTGCTGGCCGCCCTGGAGACCAGCCACGAGATGGGGCTCGTCCACCGCGACATCAAGCCCGGCAACGTCATGGTGAACAAGCGCGGCGTGGTCAAGGTGATGGACTTCGGCATCGCCCGCGCCATGCAGTCGGGGGTCACCTCGATGACGCAGACCGGCATGGTCGTCGGCACCCCGCAGTACCTCTCGCCCGAGCAGGCGCTGGGGCGCGGGGTAGACGCCCGCTCCGACCTCTACTCGGTCGGCATCATGCTGTTCCAGCTGCTGACCGGGCGGATCCCCTTCGACGCGGACTCGCCGCTGGCCATCGCGTACGCCCACGTGCAGGAGGAGCCGGTCGCCCCGTCCTCCATCAACCGTTCGATCACGCCGGCGATGGACGCACTGGTGGCGCGGGCCCTCAAGAAGAACCCGAACGAGCGCTTCCCCACGGCCGCGGCCATGGGCGACGAGGTGGCTCGCGTGCTGGGCTCCGGGCAGACCGGGGCGCCGGTCATCGTGCAGGGCCACGGGCCCCTGAGCAGCGGTGCGGGCGTGGCCTCGGCCGTGTTCCCGCCGGTGGACTCCGGGTTCCAGGCGCCGCCGCAGTCGGTGCAGCAGCCGTACCAGGCTCCGCACACCCCGACGCCCGCCCCGTACGCGCCGACGCCGGCCCCGCAGGCGCACTCCCAGGGCGGCTACGCCTACCCGCACACGCCCCCGCCGCAGCACTACGCGCCGCAGACCCCGCCGCCGTACACGATCTCCCCGGCGGCCACGGCGAGCCAGTCCGGCTCGGCCGGCGGCGGCAAGCAGAACATGCCGGTGGTCGCGGGCGCGATCGTGGTGGCGCTGCTGGCCATCGGCGGTCTGATCGCGGTGATCGCGATGAACGGAGACGAGGACAAGGGGGGCCCCACGGCGAACCCGGGGAGCTCCACGGACGCCACCGCCTCCGCCTCGGCCAAGGCCGGATTCAAGGGGCCCGACACGACGCGCACGATCGACCCGAAGAAGTGCTCGGAGCCGGTGAAGCACTACAGCGAGGCCGGCAAGTACTCGGCGCCGGACCTCAAGTACAAGAACCTGCTCTCCGTGAAGGAGTGCATCCAGGCCTCGCGCGGCAAGTACAAGATCGAATACAAGGACGAGGCGGTCTACGGCAAGGACACCGTGCTGATCCAGTCGCCGGCCTCCGGCGACAAGATCGACAAGGAAGGCACGGAGTACACGCTGACCGTGTCGACCGGCAATCCGGAGTAGTCCCCGGCGATTCCGCGAGTCGGCTCTTCCGCGGCGATTCGGCGATTCGGCGATTCGGCGCAATCCGGAGCGCTTCTGAGTGCTTCGGAGCGGTCCGCAGCAGAGGCGCTCCACGGCACACCCGCATCCCGGGCACCCTGATGGGACGCCCGGGATGCCGGTTTTGCCCCGCTGTGTAAATCTGAGCGCATATCTCTGACGCCGAGCGAGCGTCTCGGCCGCTCGGGACGGGAGGGGCTCCCCGTGATCCAAGGATTCCGTCCGCCCCGCTGGCTGGCCTGTGCCGTACTGGTCGCCGCCGCGCTCGCCCCCGCCGCTTCCGCGTACGCGGGCCCCTTCGCCCTGGCCTCCGGCGCCGCCTCGCGCACCTCACCCGCCTCGCCCACCCCGTCGGACCACGGCCGGCGGGAGCTCGCCGGCAGCGCCGCCGGGGTCGGGCGGGAGCGGCCCGGCCGGCCGGCCGGCGAGCCCGCCAACCCGGAGCTGGTCGTGGCCGCCCGGCCGCTGCCGGTACGCCCGCAGACCCGGCCCACACGCCCGGCTCCGCCGCCGACCCCGCCC
>NZ_JARAYQ010000188.1:0-17357 GCF_033794505.1 Streptomyces sp. MB09-01
TTTTTTTTTTTTATTATTCAGGCGACCACCTGGATCTAAATCAATTATGTCGTCGGCATCGTAAGATGTGTATACGAGAGGGGGCGAGGTTCTGGTACACGTGCTTGGTCTCGCGGTACTCGGCCAGGCCCGACGGGCCCAGTTCCCGCCCGATGCCGGACTTGCCGAAACCGCCCCACTCGGCTTGCGGGAGGTAGGGGTGGAAGTCGTTGATCCAGACGGTGCCGTGGCGCAGCCGGCCGGCCACGCGGCGGCCGCGGCCCGGGTCGGAGGTCCACACCGCGCCGGCGAGGCCGTACTCGGTGTCGTTGGCGAGCGCGACGGCCTCGGCCTCGGTACGGAAGGTCTCGACGGTCAGGACCGGCCCGAAGACCTCTTCCCGTACGACGCGCATCCCGCGGTGGCAGCGGTCCAGCACGGTCGGCCGGTAGAAGTAGCCGGGCCCGTCGGGCCGCTTGCCGCCGGAGCGGAGCACCGCTCCCTCGGCGAGCGCGGAGGCCACGTACTCCTCGGTGCGTTCGCGCTGGGCGGCGGACACGAGCGGTCCGCACTCCACGCCGGGGTCGGTGCCGCGGCCGAGGCGGATCCGGTCGGCCCGGCGGGCGAGTTCGGCGACGAAGCGCTCGGCGACGCTCTCCTCGACGATGAGCCGGGAACCGGCGGAGCAGACCTGGCCGCTGTGCATGAAGGCGGCGTTGAGGGCCTGGTCGACGGCGGTGTCGAAGCCTTCCTCGGTGGCGCAGGCGTCGGCGAAGACGATGTTGGGATTCTTGCCGCCGAGTTCGAGGGCGACCTTCTTGACGGAGTCGGCGGCCGCGCGCATCACCTTCGTGCCGCTGGTGAGACCGCCGGTGAAGGAGACGAGGTCGACGTCGGGGTGGGCGGCGAGGCGCGCGCCGACGGGGTCGCCGGGTCCGGTGACCAGGTTCGCGACGCCGGCCGGCAGTCCGGCCTCCGCCAGCAGGCCGATGAGGGCCACCGTGGACAGCGGGGTGATCTCGCTGGGCTTGAGCACGAAGGTGTTGCCCGCGGCGAGGGCGGGGGCGATCTTCCAGGAGGCCTGGAGCAGCGGGTAGTTCCACGGGGTGATCAGGGCGCAGACCCCGACGGGCTCGTGGACGACGACGCTGTGGACGTCGGGGGTGCCGGCGTCGACCACGCGGCCGGCGCTCTCGCCGGCGACGAGGTCGGCGAAGTAGCGGAAGGCGTCGGCGACGCAGTCCACGTCCACGCGGCCCTCTTCCAGGGTCTTGCCGGCGTCGCGGCTCTCCAGCAGCCCGAGGCGTTCGCGGTCGCGGTGGAGCAGGTCGGCGGTGCGGCGCAGGAGGGCGGCCCGCTCCAGGACGGGGGTCTGGGGCCACTCCCCGCCGTCGAAGGCCGCGCGGGCGGCACTGACGGCCGCGTCGGTGTCTGCGGTGCCGCCCTCGGCGACGACGGCGAGGACCGTGGCGTCTGCCGGGTCGAGGACCTCTCGGGTGGCTCCTGAGACCGCGGAACGCCAGGTCCCGGCGATGTGGATGGTCGTCTGCTCGGACACGACGCGCTGTACCTCCGATTCCGGCACCGCGGCCTACCCGCGGTGGTGCTGCTCGTGCGCGCTTGCCCCGGTCTGCGGAAGCCATGTCCCATCCGTCACTGGAAGTGACGGGAGTCACTCTCGGTCGCCCCAGGGAAATACAGAACAGATTGGGGCATTTCGTACAGTCGGCGGGGGTGGGAACGGCCCGGCGGTGAGCGGGTCGAGCCCCAGCCGGGCTCCGCGATCCGCGCAGCGGCCGGCCAAGACGATCGCCTCGGCCACGCCCCGTCGGGGCGACGACCTCGCCATGTCGCTCGTGACACGCAAAGCATCTTGGTGTTCGCAGTTGCTATGCATTCGCACTCTGTCAACGGGGAGGAACTTTCACGTCAGTTGATCTCAACGACGTCGACATGCGGTTGAACAGCGGTCCGCCGGTGGGGCCTTACGCCCGGGCGTCACCGCACCGCCTGTGGTTCCGTACGCTCCGGGCGTGACGCCGGTTCGCCGGGGCGAAGGCCGGCGTGGCCGGGGGCCTGGAGTACGCGGGCATCGGAATCGGCGGAACGGCGGAGCCGTGGGCGGGTCCGGGCGCCGAGGCTTCCCTTCCCAAGGGCGGCGAACTGGGGCTCGAGATCACCTTCGATCCCGCCAAGTTCACCGACGCCGCCGGTGACGCGGCCGACGCGGTGGGCGATGCTGTCCACTCGGCCGGCGACGCCGCCGGCGACTTCAAGAACTGGCTGCTCGGCCAGCGCATGTCTCACTGGAGGGAGGGCCCGAAATGCCCCTGCCACTGCCGGTACCGATCGGCTTCGAACTGCCCGAGGGCTGGCTTCCGGCCCGTCCGGAGGGGCTCGATGCCTGGGAGGTGGCCTTCGCCGCGGTGCATCCGCAGCCGGACGCCGGGTTCGCCGCCAACATCACCGTCGACGGCGGGTTCCCGAAGGACGGCGTGACGCTCGCCGAGATCGCCGACGCATCCGTGGAGGGCCTGCGCGAGTTCGGCGAGTCCGTGGCCGTGGTCCACCGCCGCGAGGTCGGTTTCGCCGACGCACCCGCCCTGGGCCAGCGGCTGAGTTTCTCGGCCGCCGCCGACGGCACCCGCCGCGAGCTCGTCCAATCCCAGGCGTACCTCACCGTCGTCGACACCGAGGACCCGCGCAAGCGGGCGATGATCCGGCTGGCACTGACCGCCACGGCGGACCAGCACGACCGTGTCCTGGAAGACTTCCAGGACTTCGTGCGCTCGGTGCGCCCGGACAGTGGGGCGGAGAGCTGACGGTGGGTCGTCTCTGGGACAAGTACACCGGCACCAGGTACCCGGACAGTGGCATCGCGTCGCTGCCGACCATGGAACTCCGGGAAGCACTGCTCGCGATCAACGGCACGGACGTGCCGTTCCGTGTACGTCATGCCCTCCCGAAGGAGAAGGCCGACCTGGTGGCGGAGTGGCGGGTCATGAAGCCCGCCGCGGGCCACTCCTTCTCCCGTAGGCAGGTGGAGTTGAGGCTCAAGATCCGGATGCGCTTCATCCCCGCGCAGCGCGAGGTCCGGACCCTTGACGAACAAGTGCAGCTGACGTGGGTCGGGGACCCGCCCAGGCTGGCCGTGACGCGCGAGTACGGCAGCGGGCCATCGATGACCGTTTCCCGGGAATGGAAGTACGAGAGGGGGCCCGACGGCCGCCGCCACAAAGTCGAGACGTTCCGCTTCGACTCGCGGGACATGAAGAACCCCCTGCGGGACATGGTCCTCGACGCTGGCTGGACCTGGCGCGGAGTGATGTTCCGCTTCTGACCGGACCCGGGCGCAGACGTGGGCCGCGAAGGCGACCCACGCCTGCACGCCACCGCTCTGGTCCGGCCGCCATTCGAGGCAGGGCTTCAGGTGGCGGCGAGGTCGATCGCCGACACGGTCCCGTCTCCCCTGTTGGCGACGTAGACGCGATTGCCGAGGGGCTCGAAGGCCACGCCCTCCGGTTTGGATCCTACGGAGAACGTGTCGCTCACCCTGATCGACAGGGCGTCGATCACCTTCACCGTGCCGTCGGAGGCGGTGACGTAGGCGTTGCCGTGCGAGTCGACCGCAACACCGATCGGTTTCGCGGCGACGTCGACACCGATGCTGCCGCCGGTGGCGAGGTCGATCACCGACACGGTCGTGAAGCCGGAGTTGGTGACATAGACACGACGCTTCTGGGGGGCGATGGCGATACCCATGGGCTGCTGTCCGACTGCCATGCTCCCTATGACCCTGTTGGTCGCGGGGTCGATCACCGACACGGTGTTGAACTCGGGTTGGGTGACGTAGAGACGGTGATCCACAGGGTCGACGGCCGCGCCGAGGGGGCCCGGGACCTCGACGAAATCAGGGGTGACGAACGGAGGCTCGGCACTGGTGCGAATGATCGACACCCTGTCGCGACCGCGGTCGGTCACGTAGGCGCGGCTCATAAGGTGATCGATCGCCACCCTCAGCATGTTGGGCGGTGGGCCAGGTGGGCCGACGTTGAGGGTGGCGACAACGGTGTTGAACCTGTCCAACGCCGTCACGGTGACGTTGCCGCTGTTGGCGACGTAGACGCCGAATTGGGGATCGGTCGCCACGCTCTCCGGGCGCAGGCCGACGTTGAGCGTGGCGATCACGGTGTTGGTCGAGGACTTGATCACCGACACGGTGTTGTCGCCTCTGCTGGTGACGAAGACCTGGCCGTGGACGTCCACCGCCACGGCGAAGGGCCCGGTCCCCACCGGAATGGTGGCCACGACCCGCGATTTCTCAGTGTTGGACACCTTGCTCATGGCATGCCCGCCCCTCAGCCGCCGGTCGAACCGGACATGCGTTACGTCGCGTACCGGCGCGAACCCGCGGGAGTGAGTTGTGAAGCGCCCGCCCGCAGCCCGGATCGCGCAGCCCGGCGAGGCGAGACATTCCGATGCATCCCCCGAAGCACCAGCGTCTCACCATGTCAATTGCGCTGCACCCCGGGAGCCGGCGGTCCGGCCGCGACGGCGCTTCCGCGTCGTTGAAAGAGAAACGACAGGGCATCAGCTCGCGGTCCGGCAGGAGGTCCGCCGTCACGCCACCAGCATCCGCACACCAGAGCGGAGATACGTATCGACGTGCGAGGAAGCGGCCGGAGCGGCTGTTACAGGGGGCTGAATCCATTCGGCGCACCGCACACGGCATGGCGCGAATGAACTGCTTATGTGGCCGAAACCTCCTTGCTCCGACACGGCGGAGGCTGCCGTCGGGGCTGCCGTCAACCCCGCCCCGTTTACGTCAACCCGACCTTGACCTTTGCCCCTTACAAGCGAGAGTTACGGACATGTCCGCATTGAGAAACACACATCACGAGTTGTGGCGGTTGGCGACGCCGCGGGCCAGAGTGTGGCTCCTCGGCAGCACGCCGGGAACCGCACGGAGCCCACCCGGCTCGCATCACACCGGGCTGGGCTGACTGTTCAAGGAGCCATCTGCATGTCTGCTTCTCTCGCCACCCGCCGCCTTCTCGCCGCGGCCCTGGCCGCCGGCGCCCTGGTCGGCGCGGCCGCCGTACCGGCCGCCGCCCACGACGACGACCGGCACGGCCGCCACGGCCGGAACTCCTCGATCGTCATCGGCGACATCCAGCACGACAGCCGCGGCCGCGGCCGCGACAACCGCGCGCTGAACCGCGAATGGATCGAGGTGAAGAACACCGGCCGCAACGCCGTCAACCTGCGCGGATTCACCCTCACCGACGAGGACGGCAACCGCTACCGCTTCAACCACCTCCGCCTGGAGGGCCGCTCCAGCGTCAAGGTCCACACCGGCAACGGCCGCGACACCCACCGCGACGTCTACCAGGACCGCCGCCACCAGATCTGGGACGAGCGCGACACCGCCACCCTCCGCGACGACCGCGGACGCGTCGTCGACACCGAGTCCTGGGGCCGCCGCGGACACCACGGCAACCACCGCCGCTGACCCCCACCGGCAGTCACACCGTCGGGGACCGTGAACTGCCGGCCCCACCACCGCGTGCCGCGGCAACCAGCCGCGGCACGCCCCCCGCCCCGACCCACCGCAGCACATCCGTCCGACACCTGGAGGTTCACGTGCAGTCCTGGCAGTGTCCCCCGTCAGCGGTCACGGTCCCTCAGCTGGCCCTCGACCCCTACCGCTTCCCCGGCGCCCCCGACACCGTGGACTCCGCGCCCGGCGACGTGCCGTGCAATGCGAACGGGCAGCCTCCCTTCGGCGAGGTGGATGCGCAGACACACCTCGCCTGGCCCCTGCAGCCCTCGGACCGGCGGCGCTTGGACCTCCACGCCGCGCTGACCACCGCCGGCGTTCCGCCGACCCCGGGTGACCTGGAAGCCATCCGCACCCTGTCGGCACTCGACGACACGACCAGCGCAGCCCTGGTGCGATGGATCACCGCCCACCTCTGAGCCCGCTGCCGGATACCGTGCGGGCCGCCGGCTCCCGTGCCCGTTCGGCGTTGAACTGGGCCCCGGCGAGCAGCGCCAGATTGGCGAACCAGAGCCAGACGACGAAGACCACCACGCCGGCCAGCGAGCCGTAGAGGCGGCCGTACGTGTCCAGCTCCGTGTAGAGCGTGAAGAGCGCCGAGGCGGCCAGCCAGAGCAGGGCCGCTAGTACGCCGCCGGGCAGGCCCCGACGGGCGCCCCGGCTCTGGGGCGGGCCGGTACGGAAGAGGACCAGCACCAGGAGGGTGACGACCACCAGCAGCACGGGCCAGCGCAGCAGCGCGATGGTGTCCGGGCCGCCTCCCGCGGCCCGTGCGACCCATCGGGCCGGCTGCCCGGACATGACCAGACCCGCGGCGGCGACGATGAGCAGGGCCAGCAGCAGCGCGGCGTTGATGAGCAGCGTGTGGGCCGCGCGCAGCGGACGCCGCGTATCGGGTACCCGGTGCATCGTGTGCAGGGCGCGGCGGAACACCGCCAGGTAACTGCACGCCGACCACAGCGCACTCACCACACCGCTGAGCAGCAGAGCCCACATCGACGAGTGTTCGGCCGAGAGGCCGCCCAGGGCGTCACGGAGCACCTGCGCCGATTGCGGGGGCGCGTACACGGTGAGGTCGGTGATCAGCCGGTCCCTCGTCGCCCCGCCCAGCAGCCCCACGAGGGAGACGGCGATGACGAGCGCGGGCAGCAGCGCCAGGAGGGCGTAGTAGGTGAGGGCGGCCGCGTGGTCGGCGAGATTGTCCGTCCACACGCGGACGGCTGTGCCCCGCAGCTCGGCGCGGGTGCGCGCCGCGAGGGCGGTGGCGGTGGCGGGAGGACCGCTTGGGCGTCTTGCGGTGCGGGGGATGTCGGTCACGCCGTGCACGTGCCCTGCGGGCCCGCGGCCATGCGCCCGTGCACTCCGCGTATGCGCGCGCGGTGCTGCCGGAGCCGGCGTGCTCCGGCCCGGCCTCGTACCGGCAAAGGGGCGCGGGCCACAACGGACCGCGCCCCTCGCTTCGGTCGGTGTTCAGGTCATGGTGCGCCGAAGGTCAGTGTCAGCTGCGGCGTGCCCTCGTTGGCCTGCGCCTCGGAGGACCACAGCCACAGGGCGTCCGTACCGGTGCTGCTCAGTGCCAGGCCGTAGCCGCCGCCCAGCGCCGCCGCGACCGTACCGGTGGTGAGCGCGGTGGTGTGGACCGCGCTGCCGTCCGGGATGCCCGCGAAGCTGCCCAGTGCCGGGCCGCCCAGGGCGGGGCGGTTGTTGTAGGTGGTCCCGCCCTCGCTCCACGCCCCGGTGACCGGGACGACCGAGACGGTGTCCGTCGTACCGGCGCCGCTCATCGTGCTGGTCTTGACGCTGAGGGTGGCCGACTTCAAGACCGTGCCCGCGGGTGCGGCGGGCAGGTCGAAGCGCAGGTAGCTCGCGTAGAAGGAAGTGCCGCGCACCGCGAGCGAGCCCGAGGTCCCGTAGTTGGAGGCGGGCGCACCCGCGTTGGCGTAGGTGTCCTCCGCGGCGGTGACCTCGACGACCGAGTCGGCAGGGGCGGTAGCGAGGGCGTAGTGGTTCTGCACCTGCGCCGCACTCAGGACGGTCGGGTAGACGGCGGTCTCGTCGAGCCGGCCCGCCCAGTACTCGCTCGTCGGGCGGTCGGGCCAGCCGCCGAGGCTGTCGCCGCCGGCGTGCCAGTAGCCGGAGAAGTTCTCGTGGGTGGTGACGTTCAGGGTGCCCTTCGGGGCGCCGTCCACGTACAGGGTCATTCCGCCGGGGCCCTGGCTCGCGACGACGTGGTGCCACTGGTCGTCGTTGTACGCGCCGCTGGTGGTGACGGTGCGGGTGGCGCCGGTGTAGACGCCGTAGACCAGCCGCCCGTCGTTGGTCATGTAGATGTGCTTGTCGTACTGATTGCTGCCGCGGGCCTGGTTGTTCCCGAAGCCGAGGAGCTTGCCGCCCCGGGTGGTGTTCGTCTTGAACCAGGTCTCGATGGTGTAGGTGCTGCCCACCGTCTGCCGCTTGTCCGCGTACACCTGGGTGTCCGTGCCGTTGAAGCCGATCGCCGCGCTCGCGCCGGAGACCGCGCCGGGTGCCTGCCGCAGGGCCGGGGCGTTCAGGTGCACGCCGCTCTGGTTGCCGGCGGCCGAGGAGTCGGCGACGAAGGGCAGGGCCGACTCGTCGTAGCGCCAGTACTGCTGGGCTCCGTCGGCGCGGACCTGGTTCGGGTAGCCGTCCACCTGGGTCGGGACGGTCACGCTCGCCGTCGCGGACGGCGCGCTGGTGTTGCCGGCCGCGTCGGTGGCCGTCACCCGGTACGTGTACGACTGGCCGGCCGCCGCGGTGGTGTCGGTCCAGGAGGCCTGCGGGCGCTTGAAGAACAGCGAGTCGGCGGTGACCGTGGCGATCGGCGCGACCGCGCCGTTGCGGTAGATCCTGTAGGTCAGCGCGCTGTCGTCCAGGTCGAGGCTGGTGCGCCAGCGCACCTGGACCTCGCCGGGCTTGAAGCTGACCGCGCTGGCGACGGGCACGGTGGGCGCACCGGTGTCCCCGGTGGAGGCGAAGCGCGTCAGGCTCTGCTGCGCCGCTCCGTTGACGGTGGTGAACTCCCCGCCGACCCACAGGTACTGGACGCCGCCCTTGGAGCCGACCGTCATCACGCGCGGCCCGATGCCCTCGCCGATGCCGTCGTTGGTGTCGGGGGCCCAGCCGAGCTTGCCGGTGCCGCTGGTGGGCTGGGCGAGCAGGTGGTGGCGCTGGCCGTCGGGGAACTCGCCGACGCTGGAGCAGTCGTGTGCGTGCGAGGCGCTGTAGAGCACGCTCTGGTACGGCAGCACGGCCTGGGTGGCGCCGAGGCAGGTGTCGCGCCAGCGCTGGCCGAAGTCGCTGAGGTTGAGCGCGATCCGGCCGTCGAACACGCCGCCGCCCGTGCCCTCGTTGGCGGTGTAGAAGCCGGTCGTGTCGGTGGCGATGTCCTTGACGACGGAGTTGGTCTCGATGAAGCCGGAGTACGTCTTGGTGAGCGCGCCGCTCGTCGCGTCGACGACGGCCAGCGCGTGCGTGTTCGTGCCGTTGACGGTGAAGAAGTCGCCGCCGAGGACCACGCTGTTGCCGTCCGGGGTGACCTCGACGGCCCGCCCGGGCTCGTCGGCATTGGCGGTGAAGGGCTTGAGCGCCCCGTCTGCCGCGCCGACGGCGGCGAAGCGTTCGCGCGGCTGGCCGGCGACGCTGAGGAAGTCGCCGCCCGCGTAGACGGTGTCGTCGGTGACGGCGAGGGCGCGGACGGTGGCCGCGAAGGCCGGGCGGAAGCCGGCCTTCACCGTGCAGCTCGCCACGTCGATGGCGGCGAGGCTCGACACGGGAGTGCCGTTGACGGCGCCGAAGTAGCCGCCCGCGTACAGGGTCGTCTTGTCCGGGGAGAGGGCGAGCGCGCGGACCGTGGCGGTGCCGGCGGCGATGGTGAAGGAGAGTGTGCAGGAGGTCGGGGCGCCGGTCGCGGCGTCGAGCGCCACGAAGTTCACGGCAGACTGCTCGCTGCCGGCGCCGCCCGCGGGCGGGCGCACGGTGGAGAAGGTGCCGCCGGCGAAGACCTGGCCGCCCGCCTCGGCCAGGGCCCAGACGACACCGTTCGGCTGCCAGGTCGACAGCGGGTCGGCGGTGAAGGCGACGGGCGGGGTGACGGCCGCCGCCCGGGGGACGAGGCCGAGGCCCAGCCCTGCGCCGGTTCCGGCCAGGGACAGGGCAAGAGCGGCCGCCAGCCTTCTGGATCTACGCATGAACCCCCCAGTTCGGTGTGCTGTGCGGCCGTGTGGCGCGGCCGGGTGAGTCATGGCCGGAAACCGCTGAACAGCAGTCCACAACCATGCGTACGGGCGCACCCTAGGGCGATTCCGCGCTCGGTTCATCCCACTTGACACATCGGATGCCAAATCGCGCCGGCACCTCCGCCCGGGCCCCGCCGTCAGGCGCGCGGCTTGGCGCGGACGTGCATCCGCTCCCCCTGCCGCCCGAACAGGCTCAGGATCTCCACGGGCCGCCCGTCCGCGCTGGTGAACCAGTGAGGCAGCCGGGTGTCGAACTCGGCGGCCTCGCCGGGGCCGAGGACCAGGTCGTGGTCGGCGAGGACGAGCCGCAGCCGGCCGTCGAGCACGTACAGCCACTCGTAGCCCTCGTGCGTCCGGAGGTCCGGCTCGCCGCCCCGGTCGGGGATGAGCATCTTGTAGGCCTGGAGCGGGCCCGTGCTCCGGGTGAGGGGGACGGCCGTACCGCCGTTCGGCATGGCGCGGGGCGTCAGCCGCACCCGGGGGTCGCCCACTTCGGGAGCGCCGACCAGGTCGTCCAGGGGCACGCGGTACGCACCGGCGAGCGGCAGCAGCAGTTCCAGGCTGGGGCGGCGCTGTCCCGATTCCAGCCGGGACAGGGTGCTCTTCGAGATGCCGGTCGTCTCCGAGAGCGCGGCCAGCGTGAGGCCCCGCTGGGCGCGCAGCCGTCGGAGCCGCGGGGCGACCTCGTCGAGGACCGCCTGGTGGGGGGCCGGCTCGTCCATGCGGTCTTTCTCCACGCGCTCTTTCTCCACGCGGTCCTGCTCCTTGCGGTCCTTCTCCATGCGGCCATTCCACTCCCCCGTCCCGGAAACGGCAACAAGGTTTGCCGTTGCGGTGCGGGTCGCACACGCTCCTCGGCATGAGCCCATCCAGTGATTCCAGCCCCGGACCCGTACAGCAGCACGCCGGCACCGGCACCGCCCCCGAGGCAACGGCCGACGCCGAGTGGCGGGCGCCGGCGGTCCGCCGGGTGCTGGCCGGCCTGTCGCTCTCGATGCTGCTGTCCTCGCTTGGCACCAGCATCGCGAACGTCGGCCTGCCGGCCCTGGCGCAGTCGTTCTCGGCCTCCTTCCAGCAGGTGCAGTGGATCGTCCTCGCCTATCTGCTCGCCGTCACCACCCTGATCGTGGGCGTCGGCCGGCTCGGGGACCTGATCGGCCGACGCCGGCTGCTCCTGGGCGGGATCCTGCTGTTCACGGTCGCCTCGGTCGCCTGCGCCGCCGCGCCCACGCTGGGGCTGCTGATCGCCGCGCGGGCTGTGCAGGGGCTCGGCGCGGCCGTCATGATGGCCCTCACCATGGCCTTCGTCGGGGAGACGGTCCCGAAGGCGCGGACCGGCAGCGCCATGGGGCTGCTCGGCACGATGTCCGCGGTCGGCACCGCTCTGGGCCCGTCGCTGGGCGGCGCCCTGATCGCCGCTCTCGGCTGGCGGGCGATCTTCTTCGTCAACGTGCCGCTGGGCGTCCTGACGTTCGTCCTCGCTCACCGCCACCTGCCCGTCGACCGTCAGAGGACAGGGGCCGACCGGCCCCGCTTCGACCTCCTGGGGACCCTGCTGCTCGCGCTCACACTCGCGGCCTACGCACTGGCCGTGACCCTCGGCCACGGCCGGTTCGGCCCGGTCAACCTCGCCCTGCTGCTGGCAGCCGCCCTGGGAGTCGCCCTGTTCGTACGCGCCGAGGCGCGAGCGGCGTCACCGCTGATCCGGGGGGCGGTGTTCCGTGATCCCGTGCTGCGCGCAGGTCTCGCCACGAGCGCGCTCGTCTCGACGGTGGTGATGGCGACGCTGGTGGTCGGCCCGTTCTACCTCTCCCGGACCCTCGGGCTCGACGCGGTCCTCGTCGGACTCGTGCTGTCGACCGGCCCGGTGGTCGCCGCGCTGGCCGGGATACCGGCCGGCCGCATCGTGGACCGCTTCGGCGCCCCGCGCACGACCGCCGCCGGGCTCGCCGTGACGGCCACCGGCGCCCTCGCCCTGTCCGCGGCCCCGGAAACCTTCGGCGTGCTCGGCTACGTCGCCCCCCTCGCGGTCGTCACCGCCGGCTACGCGGTGTTCCAGACGGCCAACAACACCGCCGTCATGGCCGACGTCCGCGCCGATCAGCGGGGGGTCGTCTCCGGCATGCTCAACCTCTCGCGCAATCTCGGGCTCGTCACCGGTGCGTCCGTCATGGGCGCCGTGTTCACGCTCGCGTCGGCGACGGCCGACATCACGACCGCGGGCCCGCAGGCCGTCGCCACCGGCATGCGGGTCACGTTCGCGGTCGCGGCGGTCCTGGTCCTCCTCGCGCTCGCCGTCTCCCTGGCGGGGCGCCCGAAGAAGGTCGGGCTGCGGGCGGGTGCTGAAAGACCGCCCCGCCGGAGGTCACGCAGGGTCACCCTGGGGAAACGGCCCCACGCGGGCCCGCGCGCCTCTACCGTGCCCTGAGGTGATGAGCACGGCACCGGAGGTGGGGCTGATGGACGAAGAAGAAGACATGCGGCTGGCGGGAATGACGCCGGAGATCTCCCGCCGCACCCTCACCATGCTGCGCGGCCTCGCGGGCCTGGAGCCGCCCGAGCAGGTCCCGGAGGACGCGATGGTCGTCGCCGACGCCATCCTGGCCGAGCACGGCACGGACGGGCTCCGGGTGCTGGTGATGACGCTGGCGGCCTGGGCGACGGCCCAGATCGAGAACGTCGCCGAGCTCAGCGGGCGCAGCCACGAGGCGGTGCTGGACGCCATGGAGCTGGCCTGCCTGGAGGCGAATGCGGAGGACTAGGCCGTCTCTTCCGGTCCCGGAGGGGAAGGTTCCGCGTACGGCCCGGAAGAAAGACGGTCCGCGCGGGCCGCGATCGGGCGGGCGTCGGCGACACTGGGAGGGCAGGAGCGTCGCCGGGGGGTCGTTCGTGATCGGAGGCCGTCGTGAGCACACCTTCCCCCATCCGCATCGCTGCCGTCCTGTCCACGGAGCACCGTGGACGGCTGATGTCCCAGGCCCGTGAGGTCAATTTCCCGGAGAACGCGCGGATCTTCGACGAAGGCAACCGGGCGGAATCCTTCTGGATCGTGCGCTCCGGCACGGTGACCCTGGAGATTCCCGTGTCCGGCCGACGGCCCGCGCCCGTGGAGAACCTCGGCCCCGGCGAGTTGGTCGGCTGGTCCTGGCTGTTCCCGCCGTACGTGTGGCAGCTCGGCGCGCAGGCGATGACGCCGGTGCGCGCGTACGAGTTCGACGCCGCGGCCGTGCGGATGCTGATGGACGCCGATCCCGCCTTCGGGTCGGCGATCGGGCACTGGGTCGGGCGGGTGCTCGCGATGCGGCTCCAGCAGACCCGCACCCGGCTGCTCGACATGTACGCCCCGCGCCTGAGCGCGGCCGGTTAGGCCGGCCGTTCCGGCCACCGGCCCTCGGCATCGGCATCGGCATCGACGGCGGGACGGCGTCCGAGTGCGGCGGTCCGGTCCCCGAATGGCCGGCCGACCGGCGGCCGCGCACGATGGAAGGGTGCGAACCGAGGCTTACGGCACGGGCAGCGGTCCGGTGTCCGGATTCCTGGATAACCCGGTCGTCGGGATGGCTCCGTGGATCGTGTTCTCCCTTCTGGTCGGACCGGGACGCTTCGAGATCGCGGTCGGGATCGCCCTGGCGGCGGCCGTCACCCTGGTGGTCGTGAGCCGCCTGGTCAACCGGGGCAGCTCCTGGAAGCTGCTGGAAGTGGCCGACGTGGTGTTCTTCGCCGCGCTGACCGTCATCGGCGCCCTGGCGAGCGAAGGCACGCTGCGCTGGCTGGAGACGTACGCGGGCGAGGTCGCGAACATCACCCTCGCCGTGATCGCCTTCGGCTCCATGGCCGTGAGGATGCCCTTCACCATCCAGTACGCCCGCGAGCAGGTCGATCCGGCCCTCTGGCACACGCCCGCCTTCGTCCGGACCAACTACGTGATCACGGCGGTGTGGGGACTCGCCTTCCTGGTGGCGGCCGTCGCGGGCGCTTACGGCGACCTGGTCCTGCACAACCCGGACAACATCTGGACCGGCTGGATCATCCAGATCCTGGCGATCGTCGCCGCGCTCCGCTTCACCGTCTGGTACCCGGACGTGGTCCGGGCCCGCGCCGCGCGCGAGGCGGCCGGCCAGGGGCCCGAACCGCTCCGCCTGGCAAGGCTGCTGCTCCCCTTGGCCGGCTTGCTGGTGCCGATCGGGATCGCCGTCCTCGTCTTCGACGGCAACGTGTGGTGGCTCGGTGTGGCCCTGATCGTGGCCGGCGGGCTCCTGACGAAGGCACTGCAGTCGCAGAACTGAGCCGCGTCGCCCGCCTCGTAGTCCGCCTCGTAGTCCGCCTCGTAGTCCGCCTCGTCGGGCTTTCAAGACCGACCCCACGGCAACTCCCCCTGGCTCAGGGCGGTAGCGTAGGGACGGCATAAAACCATGGGCAGGTATGTGTCGGTGTGGTCCGATTCGTGCCGCCCGTCGCCGGCCGCGATGTCACCGCCTGGCTGTTGGTTGCGTCCCACCCTCTGAGCAAGGAGCTCCGCACGCATGTCCATACCACCGCAGCCGCCGTCGTCCCCTCAGCCGTACCCGCAGTCGGGACCGTACGGGCAGCCGGCGCAACCCGGGCCGTACGGTGGCCCGCAGGGCTGGCCGGGGCAGCCGCCGATGATGTCGCAGAAGACCAACACGCTGGCCATCGTCGCGTTCGTCATGTCGATCCTCTGCGGGCTGCCGCTGGTCCCGCTGATCCTCGGCATCATCGCGCTCTCCCAGATCCGCAACCGGGGTGAGAAGGGCAAGGGCCTGGCCGTCGCGGCCATCGTCATCCACAGCCTGACCATCGCCTTCTACGGGGTCGCGCTGGTCCTCGGACTGACCGGGGCGCTGGACGAGAGCCGGCCGAAGCGCGACACCAGTGGCCAGGTCACCGGATCGGGCTCCAGCAAGGTGCAGGACATCCGCAAGGGGGACTGCTTCAACACGGGCGGCGATCTGGCGGAGTACCAGGACGAGGACGGCGGCCAGGCCGGCTACTCGGTGAGCATCGTGCCCTGCGACCAGGCTCACGAGGGTGAGGCGTACGCGGTCTTCAACCTGGACGACGGCTCGTACCCGGGCACGGAGAAGGTCGTCAAGATCGCCGAGGAGAAGTGCTCCGGTACGGCGCTGACCGACTACGTGGGCAAGAACGCGAAGGTATCGGACAAGCTGGAGGTCTTCTACTACTACCCGCAGCCCAGCACCTGGACGTTCGGCGACCGCGAGGTCACCTGCTTCGTGGGCGACCCCAGCGGCGCGAGCACCGGATCGATCCGCTCCGGTTCCTGAGCCGCTGTCTGGCGCCGGCGCCCGGACGGGCCGGTGGGCAGGACGATTCAGTCCCGTGCGCCGGCCGGCTCGGCCGGCCGGCGCACGAGGACCAACGCGGCCGGAACGGCGGCCGAGACGACCGCGAGGGCCGCGCAGGCGCCGACCGTCGCGCCCAGGGCGTCCCACGGGATCACGATGCCGCTCGGGGCGTCCAGGAGCCCGAGGGCCCACCGGATCCCGGCCAGGTTCAGGACGGCGACCAGGGAGCCGACGACCGCGCCGACGAGCACGACCATCAGGGACTCGCCCGCCACCAGCCGGAGCACCTGCCGGCGGGTGGCGCCGGCCAGGCGCAGCGCCGCGAGTTCGCGGGCCCGGTCGGTGGTGGCCATCACGAGGGTGTTGGCGAGTGCGATGCCGGTGTAGAGCAGGGCGATGCCGAGGACCAGCAGGAAGCCGAGCCGGGTGGTGCGCTTGGTCCCGGGGTAATGGGCGGCCACCCACTGGCCCTTGGTCTGGGCGCGGCCCCCGGCCTGCCGCGCCGCCTCGGCCACCCCGGACCCCACCGCCGCGGCGTCCGCACCCGGGGCGAGCCGTACGTCGATCCGGTCCACCGCAGCCCCGGGGGCGTTGGCCGGGGTGACGTAGGCCCCGTTGTTGCCGGTGCCGATGCTCATCACGGCGGCGATCCGCAGGTTCTTGCGGGTGCCGTCGCCGAGCCACACGTCGACGCGCGATCCGACGGTGTGCCGCTCCCACTCCTCCGTGACGATGACGGAGTCGTCGTCGAGGTCGCTCAGCCTGCCCGCGACGAGGGGCGGTTCGGCCGTCCGGGCGAGGGCCTCCGGGTCGGCGGCGCGGGCCTCGGAACGGATCAGCGCCACACCCTCCTCCAGCACGTGGACCGCGGTCGCGGCGGTGGCGGACACCTCGGTGCCGCGCACCGCCCGGATCCGGTCGACGGCAGCCTTGTCGAAGCCGCCCGCCCCGCCCGTGACGACGAAGTCGGCGCTGGTCTGCTGCCGGATCTCGTCGGCCTTGGCCTCGCCCAGAGTGGCGGTCGTGCCGAGCAGGGATCCGGCGAGGGCGACGGTGACGAGGACGGGGGCTGCGACGGCCGCGGTACGCCGGATGCCCGCGGCGGCGTTCTCCCGGATCAGCATCCCGCCGGCGCCGGGCAGTTGGGCCGGAAGCCAGGCGATCAGCCTGGTCAGTGGCCGGACGAGCACCGGGGACAGCAGCGCGAACGCGATGATGAGCAGCATCGGCCGGCTGGTGTACGACTTGCGGTGGAGCAGGTCCGACGGGTCGGTGAGCAGTGCGTGCGCGAGGGTGCCGAGACCGGCCAGCAGCAGTGCGGCGCCGAGGATCCAGCGGCCCGGGGTCATGGTCCCCGTCTCGACGGCGGCTTCGCGCAGGGCCTCGGCGGGTCCGACCCGCCCCGCCCGCCAGGAGGCGGCGAGGACTCCGGCGAGGGCGACGAGCAGGCCGGTCCAGAAGGCCGTGTGGAGGGGCCAGGTGGCATCGCCGATGGCGAACCAGTGCGGTGCGATGCCGTCTTCCACCAGCCACCGGGCGAGCACGGGTGCCCCGTACGCCCCCAGCAGGCAGCCCGCGGCGGAGGCGAGTACGCCGAGGATCAGTGCCTCGGCCAACACCGTGCGGCGGACCTGGCCCGGGGTCGCGCCGGCCGTGCGCAGCAGGGCGAACTCCTTGCGGCGCTGGGCGACGGCGAACGCGAAGGTGGAGGCGACGACGAAGACGGATACGAAGCCGGTGACCCCGCCGGACGTGCCGAGCAGGGCGTTCACGGCGAGCAGTGCCTCGCTGTCGCGGTCCGGGTCGGGGTCGGCGTGGCGGCGGTCCCGGCCGGTCAGGACCCGTACGTCCGGGTCCTGACCCACGACGGCCCGTACGGCGGCCGGGTCGGCGGCGACGACGAGCTGGTCGATGGCCGGTGACAGCCGGGAGGCGCGGGCGTCGGTCCAGAACACGGCGTCCTCGAAGGCGTGTCCGCCGCCGGGGGCCACGACCGTGCCGACGACGGTGGCGGGTCCGCGGTCCGTGGTCAGCCGGGTGCCGGGCGCCGCCCAGCCGGTGGTGACGACCTCCTCGTCGGACTGCGGGGCGCGGCCCGCGGCGAGGGCGTACGGGGCGAAGGCGGCGACCGACCAGGGGTGGCCGACGAGTTGCTCCGGTGCGCCGTCGGCGCGGACGGGGAAGGACCGGTCCTCGGTGGTCCGGCCGAGGGCGGAAAACCACGGACCGGGGGTG
>NZ_JARAYQ010000189.1:0-17319 GCF_033794505.1 Streptomyces sp. MB09-01
GACCCGCGCCTACGTCGAACAGGACCTCCACGAAATCTACGAGGGCGAGGTCCGCTACGCCCGCGACGCCTTCGAAGGCCTGCGCCTCATGGACGCCCTCATCGCCGTCAAGCGCGGCGTGCCGGGCGCCACCCTGCCCGAGCTCAAGCAGCGCCGCGTCGCCAAGCGGGACACCCCCGCCCTCCAGGTGGAGGAGCCGGAGGAGCCCGGCGGCCGCTCGGACGTGGCCGTCGACAACCCGGTGCCCGCCCCGCCGTTCTGGGGCACCCGCGTCGTCAAGGGCATCCCGCTCAAGGACTACGCCTCCTGGCTGGACGAGGGCGCCCTGTTCAAGGGCCAGTGGGGCCTCAAGCAGGCCCGCGCGGGCGGGGCCACGTACGAGGAGCTCGTCGAGAGCGAGGGCCGCCCGCGCCTGCGCGGCCTCCTGGACAAGCTGCACACCGAGAACCTCCTCGAGGCCGCGGTCGTCTACGGGTACTTCCCCTGCGTGTCCAAGGGCGAGGACCTGATCATCCTGGACGAGGCGGGCAACGAGCGGACCCGCTTCACCTTCCCGCGCCAGCGCCGCGGCCGGCGCCTGTGCCTGGCGGACTTCTTCCGCCCGGAGGAGTCCGGCGAGACCGACGTGGTCGGGCTCCAGGTGGTCACCGTCGGCTCGAGGATCGGCGAGGCCACGGCCAAGCTCTTCGAGTCCGACTCCTACCGCGAGTACCTGGAGCTGCACGGCCTCTCGGTGCAGCTCGCCGAGGCCATGGCCGAGTACTGGCACGCCCGCGTCCGCGCCGAGCTCGGCTTCGGCGGCGAGGACCCGGCCCAGGTCGAGGACATGTTCGACCTCAAGTACCGCGGCGCCCGGTTCTCCCTCGGCTACGGGGCCTGCCCCGACCTCGAGGACCGCGCGAAGATCGCCGACCTCCTCCAGCCGGAGCGGATCGGCGTCCACCTGTCGGAGGAGTTCCAGCTCCACCCGGAGCAGTCCACCGACGCGATCGTGATCCACCACCCCGAAGCGAAGTATTTCAACGCACGCTGAGGTCAACCGACGTACACTTGTCGGTCCCATACAGGCCGGTCGCCTGTTCCCAGGGGCATGCTCCGCGGGAAGAGGTGACCGGCCTTCTCGTCCCTTCCGAGAGGTCCGCGCATGACGAGCACCATTCCCGCCCCCGTCGCCCGTACGGCCGACGGCTCGGCCCTGCAGGCGGTGCTGCTCGACATGGACGGCACCCTGGTCGACACCGAGGGCTTCTGGTGGGAGATCGAGGCCGAGATCTTCCAGGAGCTGGGCCACCAGCTCGACGACGCCTGGCGCGACGTGGTCGTCGGCGGCCCGATGAGCCGCAGCGCGGCCTTCCTGATCGAGGCCACCGGCGCCGCCATCGGCCTCGCCGAGCTGAGCGTGCTGCTCAACGAGCGTTTCGAGGCCCGCATCGCCGACCGGGTGCCGTTGATGCCGGGCGCCGAGCGGCTGCTGGCCGAGCTGGCCCGGCACAACGTGCCCACCGCCCTCGTCTCCGCCTCGCACCGCCGGGTCATCGACCAGGTCCTGCTCACCCTCGGCCGGGACCGCTTCACGATGACGGTCGCCGGTGACGAGGTCGCCCGTACCAAGCCGCACCCGGACCCGTACCTGCTCGCGGCGCGGACGCTGGGTGCCCACCCCTCGCGCTGCGCGGTCATCGAGGACACGCACACCGGGGTGGCGGCCGCCGAGGCCGCGGGCTGCCGGGTCGTGGCGATCCCCTCGGTGGGCATGATCGAACCGGCTCCTGGGCGGACGGTCGTGCGCTCGTTGGAGGACGTGGACCTGGCCTTCCTGCGCTCCCTCATCGCCCCGATGAACTGAGCGGGCACCCCCGCACCGCCACGCCCCCCCGGTTACCCACGGCAACCTCGGTGCGCATGCAGAGGTGCCGACACGGACCGGCACCTCCTGAGCACGCTCCGTACCCGAACGGAACGTCTGCGGGATGGAGGTTCGACGGAAGGATTTTCCGTCCCAGGCCCGGGAGGCTGAAATTCCATCCCTCTCCGGGGCGGTCGCTCAGAGTGAGCTTGGTCACGCGCCAAACCCCCCATGGGCCTGTCCGAGGGCCCCTTCGCCTTCCCTTGTGTCCGGATTGATCAGTCACTGACCGAATCTGCGCACCCCTGCGCATGAACAGGCAGTTCGCTCCCATCACGGTGCGATTACACCCCAAGTCCGGCCAGTTCCAGCCATCCCGTCCCGGGCCACTAGTGTCAACGCAGGCACTACACCGCACCTCTGCCGTCCCGGACGCACACCCCTGTGCCGGGACCGCGTGGACCGATCGTCACTACACCGGCCCGATCGTTCCGCCCTGAACGGGCGACCGCCGCGAAGTGCCCTTTACGCCGCTTTGAGCAAGTGCCGGTTACAGGGAGTACTTCCAGCATGAACCGCAAGACCATGGTGCTGACGGCTGCGGCCGGACTGCTCACGCCTCTGCTCGCCGCATGCGGCAGCGCGAGCGGCGGAGGAGCAGGATCCGGAGCGATCGTCGTCGGGACCACCGACCGGTTCGAGGCCGCAGACTTCGCTCCCGCCCCCTTCGACCCGGCCTACGCCTACGACGCCGGTGCCTGGAACGTCCTGCGCCAGACCGTCCAGACGCTGATGCACACCCCGCGCGGCGGCGGCCAGCCCGTCCCCGAAGCGGCCTCCGCCTGCCGCTTCACCGACGCCGGCAACGAGAGCTACCGCTGCACCCTGCGCCCCGGCCTCAAGTTCGCCGGCGGTGACCCGCTCACCGCCAAGGACGTCAAGTTCTCCATCGACCGCGTCCGCGCCATCAAGGACGAGAACGGCCCGTCCTCACTGCTCTCCACCCTCGACAACGTCGAGGTCAAGGGCGCCGACACGGTCGTCTTCCACCTGAAGACCCCGGACGCGACCTTCCCGTACAAGCTCTCCACCCCGGCCGCCGGCATCGTCAGCGAGAAGAACTACGACGCCAAGAAGCTCCGCGAGGGCTTCTCCGTGGACGGCTCCGGCCCGTACACGATGAAGGCCGAAGTCAAGGACAACCGGCTCGTCCGCGCGGTCTTCAGCAAGAACCCGCACTACAAGGGCGACATCAAGCTGCAGAACGACAAGGTCGAACTGCGCACCTTCCCCGACTCCCCGGCCATGGGCAAGGCGCTCACCGACGGGAAGATCCACATGGTCTCCCGCACCCTGTCGCCCGCCCAGGTCACCGAGTACTCGGCCCAGCCGCCCAAGGGCGTCAAGCTCGTCCCGATGCCCGGCCTGGAGATCCGCTACCTCGGCTTCAACACCGAGGCGCCGGTCGTCAAGGACAAGGCCGTGCGCCAGGCCCTCGCCGCCGCCGTCGACCGCGGCGCACTGGTCTCCAAGGTCTACGGCAAGTCCGCGCAGCCGCTCTACTCGCTGGTCCCCACCACCGTGACCGGCCACGTCAACTCCTTCTACAACAAGTACGGCGAGGCCAACACGGCCAAGGCCGCCGCGCTGCTGAAGGAAGCCGGGATCAAGACCCCGGTCAAGCTGACCCTGCACTACACCAACGACCACTACGGCGACGGCACGGCCGCCGAGTTCGAGGCCCTCAAGGCCCAGCTCAACTCCACCCAGCTCTTCGACATCACCGTCCAGGGCAGCGAGTGGGCCGAATTCCGTCCCGCACAGAAGAAGGGCGACCACGCCGCCTACGGGCTCGGCTGGTTCCCCGACTACGCGGACGCCGACAACTTCCTCGCTCCGTTCCTGGAGCAGGACAACTTCCTGGGCACGCCGTACGCCAACAACGCGGTGCGCAACAGGCTCATCCCCGAATCGCGGCGCGCAGCCGACCGAGGCGTCGCCGTCCCCGCGATCACGGAGATGCAGGACATCGTCGCCGAGGACGTGCCCGTCCTGCCCCTGTGGCAGGGCAAGCAGTACGTCGCCGCACGCGACGGGATCACCGGAGTGGAGTGGTCGGTCAACGCCATCTCCGACCTCCAGCTGTGGGAGCTCGGCCGCGGCGTAAGCGGCTGAGCAAGGCAACGACCGGCAGCGGGTGTCGCGAGCCGGGCAACGAAACAGTTCGACTGTGAAGGACGTTCGCGTGAATCGACGTAACCAGTGGCTGGCGGCTCCGCTCGGCGCAGCCACCGCCGCCGCGCTGCTCAGCGGTTGCGGTTCGACCGATGGCTCCAATGCCGGTAGCGGCAAGGGCGTGGTCATGGGCATATCCGACAAGGTGAAGTCCACCGACCCGGCCTCGGGCTACGACCCGGGCTCCTGGCTGCTCTTCAACAACGTCTTCCAGTCGCTGCTGAGCTTCCCCAAGGGCGGTACCACCCCCGAGCCCGACGCCGCGCAGACCTGCGGCTTCGAGGGCGCGGACAGCAAGCTCTACAAGTGCACGCTGCGGGCCGGCCTGAAGTTCAGCAACGGCCACAGCCTCACCTCGAAGGACGTCAAGTTCTCCTTCGAGCGCACGCTGAAGATCAACGACGAGAACGGCCCGGCCGTGATGCTCTCGTCGATCGCCGGCATCGACGCCCCCGACGACAAGACCGTCATCTTCCGCCTGAAGACCTCCGACGCGACCTTCCCCAGCAAGATCGCTTCCGGTGCGGGCTCCATCGTCGACCACAGCGAGTACCCGGCGGACAAGCTGCGTACGGACAACAAGGCGGTCGGCTCCGGCGTCTACAAGCTCGACTCGTTCAGCGAGAAGAGCGCCACCTTCTCGGTCAACGACTCCTACACCGGCAAGGCCAAGGCCAAGAACACCGGCGTCACGCTGAAGTTCTTCAACGGCGACCAGAGCGGCCTCAAGAAGGTCCTGGAGAGCGGGGACGTGGACTTCGCGTTCCGCGGCCTCGCCGCCAAGGACATCGCCGCCCTCGCCTCGAGCAAGACCGGCGACAACAAGGTCGACGTCGTCCAGGGCACCGGCGCCGAGGTCGAGCACATGGTCTTCAACGTCAACGACCCCGTCGTCGGCAAGCTGCCCGTCCGCAAGGCCATCGCCTACCTCGTGGACCGCGAGGCGCTCGTCCGGGACGTGTACGCGGGCACCGCCACCGCGCTCTACTCCATCGTCCCGACCGGCATCGCCGGCCACACCACCCCGTTCTTCGACCGCTACGGCGGCAGCCCCCAGCCCGAGAAGGCCAAGGCCGTCCTCAAGGCCGCCGGCATCAACGGCAAGGTCAAGCTGACCCTGTACTCCACCCCGTCCCGCTACGGCCCCTCCACCGACCAGCAGTTCGAGGTCATCGCCAAGCAGCTCAACGAGAGCGGCCTGTTCGACGCCGACGTCAAGTCCGTCGAGTTCGAGCAGTACGAGAAGGACATCCAGGACGGCAAGTACGGCGTCTACGTGAAGGGCTGGGTCCCCGACTACCCGGACGCCGACAACTTCACGCAGCCGTTCTTCGGCCCGGACAACGTCCTGCACAACAACTACGAGAACAAGGAGATCACCGGGACGATCATCCCGTCGACCTCCGCCAAGTCCGACCGCACCGCGGCCAACACGGACTACAACCGGCTCCAGGACATCGTCGCCGACGAGCTCCCGATCCTCCCGCTCTGGCAGGGCAAGCAGTACGCCGTCACCCGCCAGAACGTGAGCGGCCTCCAGTGGTCCCTCGACGCCTCCACCGTCTTCCGCTTCTGGGAGATCAGCAAGGGCTGACCCCGGCCGGGCCACGCACAACGGGCCGGCAGCCGCACCACGCGGCTGCCGGCCCGTTCGCGTCCCCGACCACGACTACTGGGCGCCGGGACGCACCAGACCGCTCTCGTACGCGTACACGGCCGCCTGGACCCGGTCGCGCAGCCCCAGCTTCGTCAGCACGTGCCCCACATGCGTCTTGACCGTCGTCTCGCTCACGAACAGGTCCGCAGCGATCTCCGCGTTCGACAGCCCCCGGGCCACCAGCTTCAACACCTCGACCTCGCGCTCGGTCAGCGTCCCCAGCGAGTCCGGGACGCTCTCCTCACCCGACGGCAGATGCCCCGCGTACTTGTCCAGCAGCCGCCGCGTGATGCTCGGCGCGAGCATCGCCTCACCACCCGCCACGACCCGGATCGCCTGCACCAGTTCCGCGGCCGGCGCATCCTTCAGCAGGAACCCGCTCGCCCCCGCCCGCAACGCCTCCACCACGTACTCGTCCAGATCGAACGTGGTCAGCACCAGCACCTTCGCCGGCCCGTCCCGGCCCGGCCCGGTGATCTGCCGGGTCGCCTCCACCCCGTCCATCCGCGGCATCCGGATGTCCATCAGCACCACATCGGGCTGCAGCGCCCGCACCTGGTCCAGCGCCTGCAGACCGTCCCCGGCCTCACCGACCACCGCCAGGTCCTCCTCGGCCTCCAGGATCATCCGGAAGCCGGTGCGCAGAAGTGGCTGGTCGTCGACCAGCAGGACGCGGATGGCCACGGGGTCTACCTCGTATTCGTCGGACGGCTACGGCGGGCCCGACCATTCTGCCCTGATCCGACGATCATGATTCCGCCGGGCGCTCGGACCCAGGCCGTGCCGGGGGCACCTCCCGGCGGTAGCCGGGGGAGATCACGAGGGGATACGGCGGGGGAGTACCCCCGAACTCCGGACACACCGCCTGATGATCACACCAGCCGCACAGCTTCGTCGGCCGCGGCCGCCACTCACCCGACTCCGTGGCCTCCCGGATCGCCTCCCACAAGGCGAGCAGCTTCCGCTCCACCCGCTCCAGGTCCGCCACCACCGGGTCGTACGTCAACACGTCACCACTGCCCAGATACACCAGCTGCAGCCGCCGCGGCACCACCTGCTTCAGCCGCCACACCACCAGCGCGTAGAACTTCATCTGGAACAGCGCACCCTCGGCATACTCCGGCCGCGGCGCCTTGCCCGTCTTGTAGTCGACGATCCGCACCTCCCCCGTCGGCGCTACGTCCACCCGGTCGATGATCCCCCGCAACCGGAGCCCCGACGCCAGCTCCGTCTCCACGAAGAACTCCCGCTCCACCGGCTCCAGCCGCGTCGGGTCCTCCAGCGTGAACCAGCGCTCGACCAGCGCCTCCGCCTCCGTCAGCCACCGCGCCAGCCCCGCCCCCTCATCCCCCTCCGGGAACAGCTCCGTCAGCTCCGGCTTCGCCTCCAGCAACCGGTCCCACTGCCCCGGCACCAACGCCTTCGCCCGCGGAGCCGTCCGCTCCGGCGCCGGATGATCGAAGAGCCGCTCCAGCACCGCATGCACCAGCGTTCCGCGGGTAGCCGCCGCACTGGGCTTCTCCGGCAGCTTGTCGATCACCCGGAACCGGTACAGCAGCGGGCACTGCATGAAATCGCTCGCCCGCGAAGGGGAGAGCGAAGCGGGCGCCACAGCGCTCGGTGTCGCGGCATCGGCTGCGCCTGGCACAGCACCGGGGCTCATCGTCATGGACAAAACCCTACGACCCGCCACCGACAGCACGCGCATACCATCGACGCCGGACCCCCTCGCACTGCATGATCGGAGCATCACAGCCCGCTTGCGCAATGCGGACCACACTGGAAATACCGATCCCCCGGGGCACCCTCCGGGGGAAACCCCAGGAACGAAGGAAAGCCGTGGCAGACACCGACGAAACCGGCGAGCGCGCGGGACGTCGCTCAGGACCGGGCGGCGGACTCCTCATGGGCCGCCCCTTCGGCGTACCCGTCTACGTCTCGCCCAGCTGGTTCCTCGTCGCCGCCCTCATCACCTGGGTCTTCGGCGACCAGCTCGACCGCGTCCTGCCCGACCTCGGACCCGTCCGCTACCTCGTCTCCCTCTTCTTCGCCGTCGCCTTCTACGCCTCCGTGCTGGTCCACGAACTCGCGCACACCGTCGCCGCCCTCCGCTTCAAACTCCCCGTGCGCCGCATCCAGCTCCAGTTCTTCGGCGGAGTCTCCGAGATCGAAAAGGAATCCGAGACCCCCGCCCGCGAATTCGTCCTCGCCTTCGTCGGCCCCCTGCTCTCCCTCCTCCTCGCCGGAGCCTTCTACCTCGGCATGCAAGCCGTCGACCCGGCCAGCGTCCCCGGCGTCCTCCTCGCCGGCCTGATGATCTCCAACCTCCTCGTCGCCGCCTTCAACCTGCTCCCCGGCCTCCCCCTCGACGGCGGCCGCATGCTCCGCGCCGTCATCTGGGGCATCACCGGAAAACCCATGGCCGGCACCGTCGCCGCCGCCTGGGTCGGCCGCGGCCTCGCCATCGCCGTCCTCCTCGGCCTGCCCCTGCTCACCCACACCGGACTCCTCGGCAACCGCACCCAGGAGATCGGCGGCATGGACACCGTCATGGACGCCCTGCTCGCCGCCATCCTCGCCGCCATCATCTGGACCGGAGCCGGCAACAGCCTGCGCATGGCCCGCCTGCGCGAACACCTCCCCGAACTACGCGCCCGCACCCTCACCCGGCGCGCCATCCCCGTCGAGAACGCCACCCCCCTCTCCGAAGCCCTGCGCCGGGCCAATGAAGCGGGAGCCCGCGCCCTCGTCGTCGTCGACGGCCACGGCGACCCCACCGCCATCGTCCGCGAGAGCGCCATCGCCTCCGTCCCCGAACACCGCCGCCCCTGGGTCGCCGTCAGCACCCTCGCCCAGGACCTCACCGACGGCATGAAGGTTTCCGCGGAACTCACCGGCGAAGAACTCCTCGACCGCCTCCGCGCCACCCCCGCCACCGAGTACCTCGTCCTCGAACCCGGCGGCACCATCTACGGCGTCCTGTCCACCCTCGACGTCGAAAAGGCCTTCGTGAAGGCCATGGCACGGCCCCAGTCCTGAAGCCAATACACTGGTCACATGTCCGAACCGACCGGTGCCGCCCGCCGACGCGGGCCCTTCGAGGTCGGGGACCAGGTTCAGCTCACCGACCCCAAGGGCCGCCACTACACGTTCACGCTCGAAGCCGGGAAGAATTTCCACACCCACAAGGGTTCCTTCCCCCACGACGAGCTGATCGGTGCCCCCGAGGGCAGTGTTGTCCGTACCACGGGCAACGTCGCCTACCTCGCGCTGCGTCCCCTGCTCCCCGACTATGTCCTGTCCATGCCCCGCGGCGCCGCCGTGGTCTACCCGAAGGACGCCGGCCAGATCCTGGCCTTCGCCGACATCTTCCCCGGCGCCCGCGTCGTGGAAGCAGGTGTCGGCTCCGGCTCCCTGAGCAGCTTCCTGCTGCGCGCCATCGGCGACCAGGGCATGCTCCACAGCTACGAGCGCCGCGCGGACTTCGCCGAGATCGCCACCGCCAACGTGGAACGCTACTTCGGCGGCCCCCACCCGGCCTGGCAGCTGACCGTCGGCGACCTCCAGGACAACCTGTCCGACACGGACGTCGACCGCGTCATCCTCGACATGCTCGCCCCCTGGGAGTGCCTCGAGGCCGTCTCCAAGGCCCTGGTGCCCGGCGGCATCCTCTGCTGCTACGTCGCCACCACGACCCAGTTGTCCAAGACCGTCGAGTCCATCCGCGAGATCGGCTGCTTCGCCGAACCGCAGCCCTGGGAATCGATGATCCGCAACTGGCACGTCGAAGGCCTGGCCGTCCGCCCGGACCACCGCATGATCGGCCACACCGGCTTCCTCGTCACCGCCCGCCGCCTCGCGGACGGCGTCGAGCCCCCCATGCGCCGCCGCCGCCCCGCCAAGGGCGCCTACGGCGAGGACTACGACGGCCCCGGCAGCGACCGCTCCGCGTAACCGCACCGCCGACCCAACACGAAGGCGCTGTGGCGCAGTTCCCCCGACCGACCGGGAACTGCGCCACAGCGCCTTTTCGTTGTCCCCCCGCCGAGCCCGTCCGGTCCGGCCCGCACGCGGTCACACCGCACCGGATCCGACCCGAGCGGACCCGGCCGTTCCACCTCCGTGTGAGGTATGGCACGATGCTGGCTCCCCGTCACCCTTCGCACAGGAGACACCCCGCGTGCTGCACAGCCCCGCCGAGCTGACGCCGACCCCGGACACCCTGGCGCACAGCATGGCCAGGCCCCTCCACTGGCTCGCCACGGCCACCGCCATGGCCGCCGTCATAGCCACCGCGGGTCTCGTACAGCCGGCCACCGGCACCCCCGCCGCCGCGCCGGACCCCATCGCGAACGGCCCTCAGGCCGCCGCTCCCGACGCCGCGGCCGTCACCTACCCCCTCGACTGCAAGGGCGCCCCGCAGACCGTCACGGCCACCGCCCAGGGCGACCTCGACGGCGACGGCCGCCCCGAGACCGTGGCCGCCGTCCGCTGCGAAGCCGGCTCGGGCACCCCGCCCCACGCGGTCTACGTCCTCGTCCAGGACCGCAACGAAGGTGCCCGCCCCCGCGTCGTCGCCACCCTCCTCGACCCCGGACAACGCCGGACCGTCACGGAACTCACCGTGCGCGACCGCGCCGTCACCGCAACCCTCCTCGGCTACTCCGCACCCGAGGTGCCGCGCTGCTGCCCCGACGTGAAACAGCTCGCCAAGTGGCGCTGGAGCGACGGAAAATTCCGCCAGGAGCTGACGGACTCAGCCGCCAGAAGTGTTTGAAGCGTCACTCCGCGTCAGGACCGAAGACTTCCACCCTGTCCGAAACGCGCCTTACGTGAATACAGTCCCCCGGACATTCCTTCGCCGAGTCGACCACGTCCTGGAGCAGCGTCAGCGGAACCGGAGTGGTCGCCCCCGCCTGCTGCAGCAGCTCGTCCTCGGGGCTCTTCACGTACGCCAGACCATCAATGTCCAGCTCGAACACCTCGGGCGCGTACTGCGCGCAGATGCCGTCCCCGGTGCAGAGGTCCTGGTCGATCCAGACCTCAAGCGGCTCGCCGGCCTCACCGGCCGCGCCCGTCGGAGCCTCGTGCTGCACGGTCATATCTCCTGCCGTTCCCTGCGCTGAGTGATCCATCCCGGTCACAACCCGCAGCAAGTCGCGCGAGCCCTGACGGGTGTTGAACAGTTCGACCTTACAACCGGCCGCTTCCCGAGTTTGATGGGTGGGTATTTCCTTGGCGTGAGGGAGTACGCAAGGGTGAAGATCGGACACACCTCTACCGTCTTTGTGATCTAGGGGTTTCAATCACCACCAGCCCAGGTAGGGTCAGGAAGCGTCCAGCTCCCCTTGGAGGAGGTGAGGACCGTGGCAGCCCACGACGACGACATCAACCGCGGCATCCGGCCCGGGCGAGGGTCTGAGGACCCCGCCGGCCAGGTTGCCTATCTCGAGCAGGAAATCGCCGTCCTGCGACGTAAGCTCGCCGACTCTCCGCGACACACGAGGATTCTCGAAGAGCGGATCGTCGAGCTGCAGACAAATCTTGCCGGCGTCTCCGCACAGAACGAACGACTCGCGAATACCCTCCGTGAGGCCCGCGACCAGATCGTGGCCCTCAAGGAAGAAGTCGACCGGCTCGCACAGCCGCCGGCCGGTTTCGGTGTCTTCCTGCAAGCCAACGAGGACGGCACCGTCGACATCTTCACCGGAGGCCGAAAGCTCCGCGTGAACGTCAGCCCCAGCGTCGACCCGGAAGACCTCCGGCGCGGCCAGGAGGTCATGCTCAACGAGGCCCTCAACGTGGTCGAGGCCATGGAATTCGAGCGGGCCGGGGACATCGTCACCCTCAAGGAGATCCTCGAGGACGGCGAGCGCGCCCTGGTCGTCGGGCACACCGACGAGGAGAGGGTGGTGAGGCTCGCCGAGCCGCTCCTGGACATCACCATCCGCCCTGGCGACGCCCTCCTGCTCGAACCCCGCTCCGGCTACGTCTACGAGGTCGTCCCCAAGAGCGAGGTCGAAGAACTCGTCCTCGAAGAGGTCCCCGACATCGACTACGACAAGATCGGCGGCCTGGGCGACCAGATCGAGCTGATCCGCGACGCGGTCGAGCTCCCGTACCTCTACCCGGACCTCTTCAAGGAGCACGAACTGCGCCCGCCCAAGGGCATCCTGCTCTACGGCCCTCCCGGCTGCGGCAAGACGCTCATCGCCAAGGCCGTGGCCAACTCCCTTGCCAAGAAGGTCGCCGAGGTGACCGGCCAGCCCGCAGGGAAGTCCTACTTCCTGAACATCAAGGGCCCCGAACTCCTCAACAAGTACGTCGGCGAGACCGAGCGGCACATCCGCCTCGTCTTCCAGCGTGCCCGGGAGAAGGCGAGCGAGGGCACCCCCGTCATCGTCTTCTTCGACGAGATGGAATCCCTCTTCCGCACCCGCGGATCCGGAGTCAGCTCGGACGTGGAGAACACCATCGTCCCCCAGCTGCTCGCCGAGATCGACGGCGTGGAAGGCCTGGAGAACGTCATCGTCATCGGCGCCTCCAACCGCGAGGACATGATCGACCCGGCCATCCTGCGCCCCGGCCGCCTCGACGTGAAGATCAAGATCGAGCGCCCGGACGCCGAGGCCGCGAAGGACATCTTCGCGAAGTACCTCAAGGCCTCGCTGCCCCTGCACACGGACGACCTGTCCGAACACCAGGGCTCCAAGGACGGCACCGTCCACAGCATGATCCAGACCGTCGTCGAGCAGATGTACGCCGAAACCGAGGAGAACCGCTTCCTCGAGGTCACGTACGCCAACGGCGACAAGGAAGTCCTCTACTTCAAGGACTTCAACTCGGGCGCGATGATCCAGAACATCGTGGACCGTGCGAAGAAGATGGCGATCAAGGCCTTCCTCGAGCACAACCAGAAGGGCCTCCGGGTCTCCCACCTTCTCCAGGCGTGCGTGGACGAGTTCAAGGAGAACGAGGACCTGCCCAACACCACCAACCCGGACGACTGGGCCCGAATCTCCGGAAAGAAGGGAGAGCGGATCGTATTCATCCGCACTCTCGTCACCGGAAAGCAAGGCGCGGACACCGGACGCTCCATCGACACGGTGGCGAACACCGGTCAGTACCTCTGACGCGGAGCGGCTGCGGATGCCCTCCCCGGGCATCCGCAGCCGACTGCTTTACCCGACCGCTTTACCGGGCCGCTTTTCAGCCGGTGAAAGGGCGGATTCAATGACGGAAATGATCTCCCCACGAGCGCGCAGTGGTTCTAGGCTCTTCCGTACCGCCGGACGCGCAGTGCGGGGACGGGCACCGCACAGGCACACGCACCGGAGCACCAGCGGTACTTGAGCGCCGCTCCCGAAGGGGAGCGCCGCCGGGCAAGGAGGGCCGCATGACCGTACGGCGAGTAATGGGGATCGAGACGGAGTACGGGATCTCCGTCCCGGGGCACCCGAACGCCAATGCCATGCTCACCTCGTCCCAGATCGTCAACGCCTACGCGGCGGCGATGCACCGGGCGCGACGCGCCCGCTGGGACTTCGAGGAGGAGAATCCGCTGCGGGACGCCCGCGGCTTCGACCTCGCCCGCGAGGCCGCCGACAACAGCCAGCTCACCGACGAGGACATCGGCCTCGCCAATGTGATCCTCACCAACGGCGCACGGCTCTACGTCGACCACGCGCACCCCGAGTACAGCTCGCCGGAGATCACCAACCCGCTCGACGCCGTGCTCTGGGACAAGGCCGGCGAGCGGATCATGGCCGAGGCCGCCGTCCGGGCCGCCCAGCTGCCCGGCGCCCAGCCGATCCACCTCTACAAGAACAACACCGACAACAAGGGCGCCTCCTACGGCACGCACGAGAACTACCTGATGAAGCGGGAGACCCCCTTCTCGGAGATCGTGCGCCACCTGACCCCCTTCTTCGTCTCCCGGCAGGTCGTCACCGGCGCCGGCCGCGTCGGCATCGGCCAGGACGGACGCGAACACGGTTTCCAGATCAGCCAGCGCGCGGACTACTTCGAGGTCGAGGTCGGCCTGGAGACCACCCTGAAGCGGCCCATCATCAACACCCGGGACGAGCCGCACTCCGACGCCGAGAAGTACCGCAGGCTGCACGTGATCATCGGCGACGCCAATCTCTCCGAGATCTCCACGTACCTGAAACTCGGCACCACCGCACTTGTCCTGTCCATGATCGAAGACGGGTTCATCAATGTCGACCTCGCCGTCGACCAGCCCGTACGCACCCTCCACCAGGTCTCCCACGACCCCGACCTGAAGCACCTCATCACGCTGCGCAGCGGCCGGACACTGACCGCGGTGCAACTGCAGATGGAGTACTTCGAGCTGGCCCGCAAGTACGTGGAGGAGCGTTTCGGTTCCGACGCGGACGAGCAGACCAAGGACGTGCTGGTCCGCTGGGAGGACGTGCTGGGCCGGCTGGAGAGCGACCCGATGAGCCTGTCGGGGGAACTGGACTGGATCGCCAAGCGGGAGATCCTGGAGGGCTACCGGCGCCGGGACGGGCTGGGCTGGGACGCGGCACGGCTGCACCTGGTGGACCTCCAGTATTCGGACGTACGGCCCGAGAAGGGCCTGTACAACCGCCTGGTGGCCCGGGGCAAGATGAAGCGGCTGGTGGAGGAGCCCGCCGTCGAGCGGGCCCAGAGCAAGCCCCCGGAGGACACCCGGGCCTACTTCCGCGGCCGCTGCCTCGAGCAGTACGCGGACGACGTGGCCGCGGCCTCCTGGGACTCGGTGATCTTCGACCTTCCCGGCCGGGACTCGCTCCAGCGGGTCCCGACGCTGGAGCCCCTGCGGGGGACCCGGAACCACGTCAAGGAGCTCCTGGACCGCTGTCGCACGGCGGAGGACCTGGTGCGGGTGCTTTCGGGGCAGTGAGCGGTGCCATGGGGGCCTGAAAGGGCCCCGGTCCGGGAATCATGAGGAGAACCGGACGTTGTGAAAGTGCGGGGACGAATGTCGGACCCTCCTAGTAAGGTCCGACATAGGGTCTGATCTTGAGAGATCCCGAATCCCGGGGTCTCTCGACGTGAGCGTGCGAACCGAGCGGGGTGAGGTAGACATGGCGACCAAGGACACCGGCGGCGGACAGCAGAAGGCGACGCGCTCGACCGAGGAGGTCGAGGAGGCTGCGGTCGAAGAATCGACCGACCTCAAGGAGCGCCAGGAAAAGCTCTCCGACGACGTCGACTCCGTACTTGACGAAATCGATGATGTGCTCGAGGAGAACGCCGAGGACTTCGTTCGAAGCTTCGTTCAAAAGGGTGGCCAGTAACCCAGATTTACCTTCGATTCGAAGGTGAGTGGGCGGCGGTGGTGCTGAATCTGGTGAAGCGGTGTTCCCGGTGCGGCGAGGAGAAGCCGCATCGGGAGTTCGCCTCCAAGCGAGCCAACCTTGACGGATTGCAACGGCACTGCCGCGCTTGCGGTGAAGAGTCCCACCGAAAGCGCGAGCAGACGATGGGCAGGTCACCTAGGCCCAGTGCCCCTGAAGGGCACACGTTTTGTCTCGGGTGCATCGAGGAGAAGCCGCACTCCGAGCGGCACCGGAACAGGTCGGCCTCCGATGGTCTCGCGACGCGTTGCAAGGCAGCGCTCGTACGGCATGACCGAGGCCGATCGGGACGAAATGATCGCCGCCCAAGGCGGGGTCTGCGTGGTCTGCCAAGAAGGTCTGGCGGAGCACGTTGATCACGATCATCGGACGGGTAAGGTCCGAGGCGTACTGTGCTTCAGCTGTAACGCAGCCCTGGGGCAGTTCAAGGATCGGCCGGACGTCATGAGGCGTGCAGCCGCTTACGTGGAAGGAAACCTGTGGAACCCAACACTCGTAGCACAGGGCGTCTGCCGGCAGCCTTCCTGACGCCGGGGTCGTCGTCCTTCATGGACTTCCTGGGCGCGCACTCGCCGGAGATGCTGCCCGGCAACCGCAGGCTGCCGGAGGGCGTGGTCGAGGCGCCGCACGGGACGACCATCGTGGCCGCCACCTTCCCCGGCGGGGTCGTCCTCGCCGGTGACCGGCGGGCGACCATGGGGAACATGATCGCGCAGCGGGACATCGAGAAGGTGTTCCCGGCGGACGAGTACTCCGCCGTCGGCATCGCCGGTACGGCCGGCCTGGCCGTGGAGATGGTGAAGCTGTTCCAGCTGGAGCTGGAGCACTTCGAGAAGGTGGAGGGGACGACCCTCTCCCTGGAGGGCAAGGCCAACCGGCTGTCCACCATGATCCGGAGCAATCTGGGCATGGCGATGCAGGGGCTGGCCGTCGTGCCGCTGTTCGCGGGGTACGACGAGGCCAAGGAGAAGGGCCGGATCTTCTCCTACGACGTGACCGGCGGCCGCTCCGAGGAGCACGGCTTCGCCGCCACCGGATCGGGTTCGATCTTCGCCCGGGGCTCGATGAAGAAGCTCTTCCGCCCCGATCTGACGGAGGAGCAGGCCACCACGCTGGTCGTGCAGGCGTTGTACGACGCGGCCGACGACGACTCGGCGACCGGTGGACCGGACCTCTACCGCCACATCTATCCGATCGTCACCGTCATCACCGACGAGGGATTCCGCAGGCTGACGGACGCAGAGTCGCAGGAACTCGCCCGTACGGTCACCAACCGTCGTCTGGAGCAGCCCGACGGCCCGCGCGCCGCCCTGCTCTGACCATCCGTCGCCCCTCAGGAGCCCAGAAGAAAGGGACGGAAAGCCGGTGTCGACTCCGTTCTATGTGTCACCCCAGCAGGCCATGGCCGACCGGGCGGAATACGCCCGGAAGGGCATCGCCCGCGGTCGCAGCCTTGTCGTGCTGCAGTACGCCGACGGCATCGTGTTCGTCGGCGAGAACCCGTCTCGTGCGCTGCACAAGTTCAGCGAGATCTACGACCGGATCGGCTTCGCGGCCGCCGGCAAGTACAACGAGTACGAGAACCTGCGGATCGGTGGTGTGCGGTACGCGGACCTGCGCGGGTACACCTATGACCGTGACGATGTGACGGCCCGTGGGCTGGCGAACGTGTACGCGCAGACGCTCGGCACGATCTTCTCCAGTGCGGGTGAGAAGCCGTACGAGGTGGAGCTGGTCGTCGCCGAGGTCGGTGCGACGGCGGCGGGGGACCAGATCTACCGGCTGCCGCACGACGGGTCGATCGTGGACGAGCACGGTTCGGTCGCGGTCGGTGGCAACGCCGAGCAGATCAGTAGCTTCCTCGATCAGCGTCACCAGGACGGGATGACCCTGTCCGAGGCGTTGAAGCTGGCCGTGCAGGCGCTGTCCAGCCAGGCGAACGGTGCGGACAAGGCGATCCCGGCCGAGCGGCTGGAGGTGGCGGTGCTGGACCGTACGCGGGCGCAGCAGCGCAAGTTCAAGCGGATCCGGGGCCGGCAGCTGGCGCGGTTGCTGGAGGCGGATGTGCCGGCGGCCGCGCAGGCGGATGCCGTGTCGAACGACGAGGCGCCGGAGGACGACGCCGAGTAGTCCGGTGGTGCGAGGGCCCCGGTTCACCGTTTTCGGTGGGCCGGGGCTTCGTCGTGTCCGGCGCCGGTCCGGTCAGGGGGTGGGGG